>CAXGBP010000151.1:0-2882 GCA_964007685.1 uncultured Candidatus Poseidoniales archaeon
CTAACATCGACGACCTCACCGACCAAATCGAAAGCGATCCGCGCTGCAGAAAGCGTCGGTCTCCAAACGACGACCATCTCATCGTCGATTTCCGTACCATCCTCAGCATTATCCGGAGCATTCGATTGATGATGGTCAATACTCAATCCACAAGCGGGATGCCGCGGCAGATCGCACACTGCTGTCTGCCGATCGATATGATCGTCGAGCATCCCTGCGCGGAGCGCGCCGGGATGCCCGAACACAATTTCTGCTTCGGGCCACCAGCGTCGCAGAATGGCTCCTGTTACTACACCGTCGAGGTCCGAATCCGTCACAATGCGACGGATGTTGAGGGAGAGCGCGCGGTGAGTCATCATGCGACTGCGCCGCGCCTCCCCTATCATCTGTTTGCAATATTCTACTTCACCTCCGCTCCCAAATAATCGATGTTCTAAGGTGGAAATAAGCAATTATACAGTTGACGCGAGAGGGAGAATCGAGATATGCAAGATGCCTATCGCAGACCCTATGGAGACGTCTTGCGGCTTCGTGCTAGTCAATTTCGATAGTATTCTATTGTTGCAATATCCTCAGGGTCACTGGTCATATCCAAAGGGGCACGTTGAGGGAGATGAGGATCATCATACAACCGCCCGACGCGAATTGTTGGAGGAGACCGGAATCAACGATATCGTAATCGATAGCGGCTGGCGCCAACGCACTGAATACTCATTCTACCACAGAGGGCGACAAATAGACAAAGAAGTGTATTGGTACATCGCCACCACGAATCAGTTGGATGTGACTATCTCGCATGAGCATACGAACTACCTTTGGTTGAATTTCGACGAGGCCGAGGCTCAGCTGACCTTCGATCAAGAGAAGGCCCTACTGCGCGAGGCTCGCACATATTTGGCTGCGAGCGGGGCAACTGTTTGAAACGTAATGCGCGCGCGAGAACTGGTTTCAGTCGCGCTTACCAAGTGGAGTCCAGAGGGATTCATCACCGCCAGTTTTGGCGGTAAGCCATCGTCCAAGGACGAAGCAATGGTCTGAGAGCCTGTTGAGGTAACTTATGACTTCGGATCGGACTTCATCGCGCATCGCACAGGCTTCACGTTCTGCTCTGCGAACAACCGTTCGCGCGATGTGTAAATGAGCCACTGCGGGGCTACCAGTAGGAAGGATGAATGATGATAACGGTTCGAGGTCTTCGAGCATCGAGTTCATTTCTACCACGAGACGCTCGCCCTCGTCGGTGCCGATTATCGACATCTGTTCCGGCACTCCTCCAGGTGGGCAGGCGCATTCAGCACCGACATCGAAGAGTTCCTGCTGGATGCGCCAAAGCATCTCGTCCGCTTGAGTGTAGATGGGGACAATTGCAGCCATGAATCCACCATCTGGAGAATGCGTCGGCGCTCTGTCGAGTTCCATTCGGACTACACCGATTGCCGCATTCGCTTCATCGATGGCGCCGTAGATTGCAACACGGGGATGTTCCTTTCCGACACGTGTACCATCGACCAGAGATGTGTCGCCACCATCGCCTCCGCCGGTGTGAACCTTGGTTATCCGGACCATGTTCCTAACTCCCGAATGGCCTCACCGCTTTCAATCGTCCCCGCCGGCAATAGGGCTTGTAGAAGGTGAGTTAAGATTCGCCAGTGAGGTCTTGATTGCATCTGTCCAAGCGCTATCGACAGATTCCCAGCCGCCGATTGCTTTGAGTTCGGCAACATGCTCCTTGTGAGATGGTTTGTCATCGAGATGTTGGTGAATTAATGCAAGTGCGGAGTGACTCATGGCGTTCAACCACTGATCATCCATGTCCCAAGATCGCTCGAAGTGGGAAATCGCTCCACGCGGCCCGCGCAGAAGTCCTCGCTCGACCTGCCGAAGGCCGGATTTCGACCAAGTGATACCTTGCACGCCGACAACCAGTCCGCGGAATGCTAGGTAAATCTCGAGGAGGATTACTATCGAAGCGATGCCGAACGAGATGATTTGGTATGTTGGAACCATGCCGGCCCATCCCTCGGTCATCAGGCTCATTGTTCCAACACATAGCAGAACGCCACCGAAGGGTGCAACCAGCACATCGCGCTCGGTTTCCACCATGTGCCTAACTCCGTAGACCACCGCCAGTCCTCCAAATACTGCGGCGACGACCGCCGGAGCTAGAATCGTTGTTTCCCGCGGCGAACTTCGGCTGATTAGGAAGACCAGCCCCAATCCCAAACTAATCCAGCCGAAGCGGCTACCATACTCAGGAAAGGGCTGGTGTCGAGAGTAGTAAATCGATACCGCACCAACTGCTAGAAAGAGCAAAATCCAGACATCAAGAAGTGGCAGAGCCGAGCTGCTCATTCGACTTCACCTCGCGGCTCGTCGCGCCATCCTGGCTTCCAGAAATTATCGTCGTCGAGCCACTTCAACCACTCGTCATCTGTGGCTCGCAACAGACGTAGTGCGCGCCTGTCAAGGCCATCACGCAGGGCATCATCGACCTCTCCCTCGGAGTGTGAATCGGTCCATTCGATCTGCATCTGGCGCACCAGCCTGCGTCCTCCCTCAGGATTGTCGAAATTCATCTCGCAGGCCTCTCTTAAGTCCTGTAACCACACTCGCGTTCCACGGATGTGCAGATCATCCTGCAGTGGCTTCTCCTTTCGCTTGAACGGCCACCAACTCATGGATTCTCAAACGATTCGCGCAAGCCGTCACCCTTGATGCTTGCGAATCAATCAAGTCATGTCCCACACAGGCCTCTTCATGGGCCGCATCGTCGTTCACTTACATGGGCGAGCAAAGGACGCAGCCTTCCGCATGGCTATCTCAGATTACGCCAATCGACTCTCAGGCGAGGGAGTCTCCCTTTCGGAACATCGTAACCGGAC
>CAXGBP010000152.1:0-2873 GCA_964007685.1 uncultured Candidatus Poseidoniales archaeon
ACGGCGATTATGGCCAATTGGTTCTCTCAGTCTCCGCCTTCTATTCAGATAATGCTGCTGACGATGCGAAGTACATTGTATCGATTGATGTCGATGGAGTGTCCGATACATACATCCTGAATTCCGCTCACCTTGAGCGAACAGTGGAGCAAGTGAAGAACGAGGCAGTGGCAGCCATGGGAGAAGGAAACGATTGCGATTCTGGCCACGATAATTGTGTCATCGGTGTCGGTCTGCGAACTTGGATGGGTTTACCTCGAATGTCGCAGCCAAATGACCTCGATCCCCGTCCAGCCCCCCTTGTTCATGCTGATTTCGAAATGTCTGCAGTGCTCAGCAAGGATGGAGTGACTGCAATTGAATTTCCTACTGTTAGCGTGACTAATGGTGAAGCGATCTGGGATTCCGATAACGGGAGGTATGGATCTGGAAGCGCTGAAGTTGGCGAATTCGGCTCGGAATTAATTCTGTCAGGATCTGTTGACGACTTTGTTATTGGTATGCCATACATCCCAAGAGATGATTGGCAAGAGAATGATTACGGCTGCTACGAATTTACTATCACTCTCACTCAGAGCCCACCTTGGGGAGATCGAACAGCCCACACGGCCTCCAATTACTACGAGCTCGTCGAAGAAGGCGGCGGAGAGGGAAGTCCAGATGATTCCCACGAATCATGGAACGAAGTCAGTAGTTGCTGATTAGAAGAGCATGTCTTCATCTTCATCCTGACTTTTCTTGCTAATCCTCAGAAGGAAGGCTGCCATTCCAGCGACCGCGAGGGATATCGCAGCGGCAATTGGGATAATTGAGCCATCGTCATCTTCGGCGTCGAACCATGTGATTTGAGAGCTCGAGGCTGTTCCGCCTCCAAAGGCATCATCTTCAACCAATTGAGTTGGAGTGAGAATCTCACAAGTTAGACTGGCCAAATCGACCTCACTATTCATCCATGAAAACTGGATGCCAACTTCTTCTCCGGCTTCGATTAAGCCGCCAGGCCAAGTCGTCATCTGAGCTGATAAGCCAGTCTCGCTGACATCACAATCAAAGTAGACGATTGCAGGAGCCGTACCTCGATTTGCAATCGTTGCAATCAATCCAACTCCACCGCTGCTACGAGATACGCTCTCGGTAGGCTGTTGGAACTCAACGGAGACGAAATCGATGAAGGGCGTGTAAGCGTCAATCACGATTACATCATCCCAAGTCAGAGGGACGATTCCGCCGCCATAAGACTCCATTGAGACATCCATGTTCCACCCAGTTCTGTAGTCGATGATTTCAATCTCGGCTGATTCACTCCAAACGTTTCCGTTCGCCCAACCGATTTCGACAGTTCGAGTTTCGCCTGAATCGATTAATCCAATTCCATTCGCATCGCTGAAAAAGGTGGATGATGTAGTCTCCAAAGGACCGAAATTGAGTATTTTGAAGAGAACACCTGCTGCATCGAAGTGAACTTGCTGAGCACCGATGATGCGCTCCCAACGGTCTGTATGTCCGCCACTTCCCTCGACATCTTCGCCCCAGTGGAGCGCCGCCCTCGCGTGCGCGCGTACATCGTGGTCATCTCGACTCATCGAGAACGTTGTATCTCCGCTGAGAATGAGTTCACCATCAGCATTGACGAAAATCGGTCCAGTCCGTTCGATAGAGGTGGAGTGAATCGTGAGCGTGCCATTGACCACAACATCGCAGCCAAGCATCGAGGAATCATCGAAGTCGGCCACCCCGTGGATGAAAATCTGGCACGATTGCATATCTGTATCCAATGCCATCATGTTACGGTGTTCGAGATCGATGGCATCATGCGTCGCCTCGGTTCCAACCTCAGGAGTGAGAGTTACCGAGGCCAGTCGCACGGACTGATGTGCGTAGGCAACGAGACCAACCCAGACGTCCTCGGTGTTTTCGTCGAATGAAAGAGTGAATTCGCTGCTATTCAAATCAACAGGCTCCCAACCATCCACAATCGCCTGACCACCATAGAACGAGTTTCCTTCACCAGCATAGAAAGTGGCATCGAAGGCAACACCATAATCCGAACCGCGAATCAATACCGCAGAACGGTTCACCTCATCCCAATACCCATATCCTGCAAGGCCAGTAGGGGGGTTTTCTGCGTCAACAACAGAGTTCTGGATGTTGAGCACCCCTCCTTCATCGACGATTATCTGAGAATCATCAGAGACGACCAAATTTAGACCATTAATTGTCAATTCACCACCAGCAATTACACGGACATCTCCTTCCAAAGTGCGATCCTCTACCCATTCAACCTGCGAATCAATCACAATATCTTCACCATCCGCAGCAACGCTCATCGACGCTACCGAAAACAAGGAGGTAACCATCAGGACGCAGAGCAGAGTGGACTTCGTGCGGCTCATGTCCCCGTCGTGCGTCGAGCCACCAATGAAGCAATCGGCGGCACGAGCGGTAAACCGAGAGTTCTTCTCGCATGAACTGATGGCGACGACGATGACCGGCGTGTCGGCAATATCATTCCCCTCTTCTGGGGGCGTGGAGTTCGCTCTGAACATCCTCACAGTGCTCATCATCTATGGCCCGGCCTACCTCGCAAATACTGGGGCTATGTTGTTTGGCAAGTGGGTGCCTGATAAGTTTGGGTTGGAGAATCATAAGATCGACGGAGGACGAGTGCACGCTGACGGAAATCGTGTGCTGGGAGACGGAAAGTCTTGGGAGGGACTTTTTGGCGGAGCATTCTTTTCTGGAATTTTAGTTATGATTGCACATTGGCTGTGGGCTGGGAATACTGGCCCATCAGATCGCCCTTTTATCGACCCAATTTTGACTACAGATTCGACTGATTGGTTCTGGATTGGCGGCGAATGGGGTGCTGCATT
>CAXGBP010000153.1:0-2843 GCA_964007685.1 uncultured Candidatus Poseidoniales archaeon
GTCCCGTAGTGTAGTGGTCCATCATCTCGGGTTTTGGTCCCGGGGACCCTGGTTCAAATCCGGGCGGGACTACCAACTTGTGAACCTGAGTTCGCTCATTCTTCGATTGCTTCTGGTGAGCGCGCAAGATCCCTAGTGATATTCTTCTGGTGACTCTCAAGAGTCCCCCCCCCAATCTCGAGTAGTTTCGCATCGCGCCATAGACGCTCGACTGTGTATTCGCCGACATAGCCGTATCCACCCATCACCTGAATGGCCCGGTCGGCGATATTCTTCGCAGCCGTCGTCCCGAACAATTTCACACCATCAGTATCCAAGCGGTTGCCCGATTTGGCAAGGTCAGTGTTTCGTGCGGTATCATAGACATAAGCTCGCATTGCACGATACTCAGCCCAAGATTCTCCGATGTGTCGCTGAATCTGCCCAAAGTCACGAATCTCGTGTCCAAATGCCTCTCGCTCGCTCGCATACTGGTTCATAGCAGCCAGCGAGCGCCTCGCAATTCCAAGCCCCATCGCTGCCAGTCCAATCCGCTCGAGTTCCAAATTGCGCATCATGTGAATCATCGACTCTCCAGGCGCACCGACGACATTCTCAGCAGGAACCACGCAGTCGTCGAAAACCAATTCAGCAGTATTCGATGCCCTCATGCCAGTCTTATCGTATATTTTCTGACCGACCGAAAAACCAGCCATGCCCTTTTCGACGAGGAAGGTCGTAACCTCCGCACGACCCTTCGCATCAGTGCCAGTTCGTGCGTATAGCCAGCAAATATCAGCAGGAGTTCCATCCTCGTCGATCGAACCATTTGTAATCCACATTTTACGTCCGTTGATGACCCAATCGCCATCTGAATTCTGATTCGCAGTCGTCTGCATGCCGAGCACATCAGTCCCGTAACCGGGCTCGCTCATTGCCATGCAGCCAACCCATTCACCACTGCAAACTTTGGGCAGAATTCGTGATTTTTGTGCCGCGTTGCCGTTGTGGGCGAGATTGTTGACCATGAGTTGGGCGTGGGCGAGGTAGGCGAGGCAAAAACCAGGGTCGGAGTAACTCAACTCCTCGTTGACGATAGCCACAGCCGTCGCGTCCATCCCAGAGCCTCCATACTCCTCTGGCACTGAAATGCCAAGCAATCCGTACTCTCCGAGTTTGCGAAACAAGTCGAGGTTGAACTTCTCCTCACGGTCATACTCGAGAGCTTGCGGTTCGACCTCTTCTCGAACGAAATCGCGGATCATCTCGCGAAGCATCCGATGTTCTTCGGTTGGATTCGCGAGGTCAATCGATTCCCAATCCGCCATGCTTCGGCGAGCGGGGCTCGCCGTATGAGTGTTGGTGAGTGTTTGAGACGACACCTATGGTGTCGATTGTGGAACCACAATCAGGGAGTCACTCTGCGTGAGTCTCGAGGGAAGGGTATGACCTCGCGAATATGATCAGAACCAGTTAACCAAGTGCAGACTCTATCGATACCCATTCCGAATCCGCCGTGTGGCACACCACCGTAACGACGGATGTCGACATAGAATTCGTAGGCCTCGCGGTCATTGCCCTCTTCGTCAATTCTCTCAAGAATCTCGGCCTCGGACCAAGTGCGCTCGCCGCCTCCGATAATCTCGCCGTATCCCTCGGGAGCCAGTAAGTCGTGACATAGGACATATTTGGGGTCGTCCGGGTCAGGGCGGTGGTAGAACGGCTTGGCGACACGGGGGTAGTGTGTCAGGAAGTGCGGGACGTCGAAATCGGCGGTGAGAACCTTCTCCTTGGAATAGTCCAAATCCTGCCCCCATTCAACTTCAACCCCCATCCCTTGTAGAGTCTCAACAGCCTCGTCATACCTCATTCTAGGGTAAGGATTGTCAGCGTAATTGGCAATCAAATCAAGATCCCTTCCTATGCTGGATAACTCCGCTTCATTCTCGTCTAATAGGCTGCGAGCGATGTGGCGAACGACGCCTTCTCCATGCTCCATGATATCGTCGTTTGATGACCATGCCATCTCCATTTCAGCATGCCAAAATTCGGTGAGATGACGGCGAGTTCGGCTCTTCTCAGCGCGGAAAGATGGTGCAATTGTGTAGAGCCTCTCGAGTGCTGGCATCGCCGCCTCAGCATAGAGTTGCCACGACTGAGTAAGGTATGCCTTGCGTCCGAAATACGGGACTTCGAAAAGGGTGCTTCCTCCTTCGACCGCACCAGCCACAAAGTTCGGCGCTTGATATTCAGTGAAGTCAAGGTCGCGGAAATATGAGTGAATTGCGCCGAAAACGGTAGAGCGGATTTTCAGCATCGTGGTCATTCTGCCTGTTCTAAGGTAGAGATGTCGGTTATCGAGAAGGAACTCTGTCTCGCCTCCGTCTGCCTGTTCCATCGCAGATTCGGTAATCGGGAATGGCCGGTCCGGATTGACTGGCCCAACGATTGTCAAGCTCGAGACCTGGACTTCGTGCCCATGCTCTCGGTCGGTCGCTTGGACGGTCCCGCGAACGATAACACTCGACTCGATTAGAGCCTCCTTCATCGCTTCGAATTGCTCGTCGCCAACAGCGTCTCGCTTGACGACGCATTGGAGGGTTCCAGTGGAGTCTCGTAAGACAACGAATCTGATCTTATTCGAGCCTCGGGACCGGTGCACCCATCCCTTCAGTTCGACTTCCGCGCCGTCGTGTTTGCCGGCTCGAATATCACCTATCCAAGTGTCCTTGGTCATACTAACCCCGCCCCTTGGGCGGGGCTTCTACATATCAATCGAAGCCTTCATCGAGATGTAGTTATGATTGATTTGGCGGGTCTGACGGGGTTCGAACCCGCGACCGCCCGGTTAAGAGCCGGGTGCT
>CAXGBP010000154.1:0-2843 GCA_964007685.1 uncultured Candidatus Poseidoniales archaeon
TTCTCGGCGTCTTCGGTGAGTCTCTCGGTGGCTTCCATACCTAATTTAGGTGGCTCTGTATTCAATAAAGATTTAGGCAGAGTTGGATTTTTCAAGAAGCCTCGAATAAGACATCTTTAGGATGCGGTATCAGCTTCTTGTCCACACCGAGTATGTGGACGAACACTCATTTTGATCATCGGAGTCAAGACTTTCGATAATCTCTTCATTCCATTCACTCCTATTCCAGTCAGGGAATTTGATCTCTCCGCTATCATTGGTGTGAACGGTGGTCAGGTGAATCTCGTCAACCCTATTGAGGAACATCTCGTAGACCTGTGCCCCCCCGATGATCCAACACTCCTCACTTCCTTCGGCGAACGCTAACTCGATCGCCCGTCCTTCGTATAGCGCCGTCTCAGCACCCTCTGCCAACCACCCAGTATCGCGTGACATTACGATGTTGACACGTTCGGGCAACGGTCTGAATGAGTCTGGTAACGAGTCCCAAGTTTTCCTTCCCATAATTACCGAGTTGAATCCATCCCCCTTTGTAAGGTGCTTGAAGCGAACCATATCGCTCGCCAATCTCCAAGGGAGACGGTTCCCTCTGCCAATGAATCCGTCTTCATCCATCGCGACAATCATCGCTATCTTCATTGGTTCACCTCAGACGGAAATCGGGGCTGAGATATGCGGATGGTGGTTGTAGTCAGCAATCTCAATACTCTCGTTTGAGAAGTCGTCAATTGATCTAACGGAAGAGTCAAGTCTCAATGTTGGCAATTCCAGAGGTACACGGCCAATTTGTTCGCGGGCCTGATCTAGGTGATTGAGATAGAGATGACAATCTCCACCCGTCCAGACGAACTCGCCGGGCTCTAGGTCGCACACCTGAGCCATCATGCAGGTCAACAGGCTGTACGAGGAGATGTTGAACGGCACACCAAGGAAGGCGTCCGCACTCCTTTGGTAGAGTTGGCATGAGAGCTTTCCTTCATTCACGTAGAACTGGAAGAAGGCATGGCAAGGCATCAAAGCCATCTCGTCGAGCTCACCAACATTCCAGGCCGAGACGATGATACGTCGGCTGTCGGGTGTATTCCGAATCAGGTCGATGGCATTCTCAATCTGGTCAATCACTCTCCCGTCGTCCGCTTCCCACTTGCGCCACTGCTTACCGTATACAGGCCCGAGGTCACCTTCTTCGTCAGCCCACTCATTCCAAATTCGGACCTTGTTATCTTGGAGGTAACCGACATTGGTATCTCCTGAGAGGAACCACAGCAACTCGTGGATAATACTTGGCCAGTGCACTCTTTTAGTAGTCACCGCAGGGAAGCCTTCGGAGAGGTCGAAACGCATTTGGTGACCAAACACCGAAATCGTTCCCGTGCCTGTACGGTCACCCTTCTCCTCGCCCTCTGCGAGAATCCGACGTAAGAAATCCAGATACTGCTGCATATGCTGTCCGACCTGTGCGTCGGTAGTCCATCAAGGATGCGGCTTGTTCGAACTACCAACATCTAAGACAGAGTCTTTCAATTGAGATACTAACACAAGAGTTGATGGCTGCCTTCTATTGCCCCCTGATATGCGCAACAGGGGCATAGGAGCCTTGCTCATGGCAGCCCTGCTGACCATTGCAACAACAGCACCTACTGTCGCGGCCGAGTGGGAGGATGACGGCTGGCTGAGTAACATAATCGGCCCAGAGAGACTGGCCCATGGTGACGAGTTCGGCTGCCACGGCTACGAAGGAATCGTCATCACTGAGGAACTCTGGGTCATCGAGTCATGTAGAGACTACATCGTCGAATTCACCAACGCCTCACGTTGGGGCTCGCACCCAATATCCTTCGGAGTTCCCGGCCAGCAACTCGATGATATCACCGCGACCGCTTTGGTCGAAGCCGGTTTCGAAATCGTAGGCGATTTGCTGACTGAGGTGCCTGAAGGACTCATCGCTATGACGAGGAATGGGGGCAGTTTGGAGCAAGGAATTGCAGACCGCGAACTGCTTGAATCAATTGAGGAGAACACCCTAATCAGCATCTATTGGGAAGCTAGGAAGGATGACCTCAAATTGAGAGAGGATCAAGAGGTGATGTCATGGCTCGAGCAGGAGGATGTATGGTTCACCACTTGGGGCGAATGGCACCACCACCAAATATCGGGCAACGAGGTTGTCGTAACCGTCGAGGGAAGCACCATCACAGCTACACTACCAAACCAGTCTCCGTGGTCTGTTCCTGGCACAGTAAGGCTACAGTTCGACAAGGGAGTGGGGCGAGTCACTGACTCCTCAGGCTCTGACTTGACGGTCATCGAAGTGGACCAGCGCAACCTCCTTGTTGGCTGGAGTGCGGTAGCCGATGGAATGCTCCTGACGATAGAACCAGGCACGACTGTTTTCATAGAACTCGACGGTGAGCCCAATTACACTCTGTCAACTCCTCAAGTCACGTTTAATGGGCTGCACCACGCCGTCACAGTGGTCGGCCACCATACTACCAATCTGTTCCAGTGGTCCTCAGATTTCCAAGAGTCAAATCTCGTGTTCACGTGGCTCATCGAGAGGCCGGCGGAAATTGAGATGAACTGGGCCCTCCCTGTGATTGCAGTAGCCGTGTTGATTGCAGTACCAGTGAGTATCAACTACCTTGTTAAGAGAGATCAGAGAGAACTCACCGAATAGTCACAACTTGATTTCCGGCCCTTCGATTCTAACTCTCTCCGAGCGCATGGTTTGGATAATCCGAGCAACCACCTCTGGTGCCAGTGTCTCAGGTGCATGCACGCCTGGGGAAAGCATCTCGGGGTCGGCCAGCCACTCCTCGACGCAACACGCGGTCACCATCCCG
>CAXGBP010000155.1:0-2842 GCA_964007685.1 uncultured Candidatus Poseidoniales archaeon
CCTCAGTGTTAATGCAGCCCGACTCGCGGATTCCGCGGTCGACCACACGACCCAACTCGATAGACTGGGGGCTTGGTGGACCCGGTTCCCAGTTTCTACCTGCGACTGGCCGAACTTCAGCACTGCACATCAAACCGCCCTGGTTAGGTCGGTCTGGATATGGAGTCATAATCTGGAACTTGACACCAGCGTAAACGATGGTGTCGCCCATGCGCACCTTGGCAGAACCCTCTGCGCGTGGCAGACAGTTGATCTCAAGTTCCGTGTCGCGGCCAACGAAGCGGCCGCGGCCGTCGTGACGTTGATCTTCAGCGGCAAGTTCCGCGAGATGAGCGCGTAGGAGTTTTGGGACAAGTGGGATAGCCATCACTCATCACCTCCCTTGAGAGCACGAACCATCTCGGCGTGAATCACCTGAGTTGCT
This sequence comes from uncultured Candidatus Poseidoniales archaeon, assembly GCA_964007685.1. Taxonomy (GTDB): domain Archaea; phylum Thermoplasmatota; class Poseidoniia; order Poseidoniales; family Thalassarchaeaceae; genus MGIIb-O1. The sequence continues at coordinate 425 of CAXGBP010000155.1, forward strand.
TTCATATTGTAATCCCAGGCTTCCTGGAATTGATCAGGTGAAAGGTCGCCGTCCATCTGCAAGAAGACAAGTTCTCCGGAGTTAGGTAGAATTCCCATTGGAAGGTCTGCCTCACCGTAATTGTCCTCTTCCTTGTTCAGATCACAGACCACGATATCGTGGACCTTACCGCTGGCGACCGAGACAACCATGTCGCTCATCGGGATTCCAGCGTGGGCAAGAGCGACGGATGCCGCTGTGATTCCTGCGCAGCGAGTGCCTGCTTCAGCGCAGATAATCTCTATTTCGACACGAATTTTGCTGCGGGGATAGAGTTCAGTCAGCACTACGCTCTCGAGCGCCTCAGCCGTAACCTTGGAAATCTCTCGGCTGCGGCGGTTAAATCCTGGACGAATCCTGTCTGTTGTTGAGAAAGGTGCCATATTGTAGCGCACATCGAGCACAGCACGGTCTTGGCGCTGAATCTTACGAGGGTGAGCTTCCATAGGCCCGTAAACTGCTGCAATGACATCGTTCAGACCCCAAGTCATTCGGGCCGAACCATCGGCAACTGGAACTACTCCAGTCTCAATGTGTACGGGTCGAACCTCATCCTTGGTCCTACCATCTAAGCGAATTCCATTCTCATCTATGCACTGCACATCTCCGTATCCGCCCATCAGGCATCACCTCTGTATTCCTCGACTTTCGCTTCTGTGAGAAGCGCGTTGAGTCTGTCACGAGCATCGACGATACCACTGAGGTCACCATCGAGCCATACCCGGCCATTATCACCGGCTACGACACGGCATTCCGTGTCTTCCTTGAGTTGACGGAGGTTATTACCTCCGCGACCGATAAGTCGGCCAAGCAGGTGAGGATCAATGTCCTCCACGCTACCAGCGCGAATTGCACGCAGACCCATTCCCTTCATCGTCACGACGCTCGAATGATTCTCTTCGACCTCTTGTACTCGACAAAGGATAGCGTCACCGATGTCGAGGACCTTTCTGATACCACCAAACTCAGCCTTGGATGGTCCGAGGCTCATCGGTAGAATCGCGTTGAACGGTGCACCGATGTCGATGAACCAGATGTTGCTGGTGCATCCCTCGATGTATCCGATCACGAGATCGCTTGGCCGCGGCACGTAAGCGGTGCGTCGCGGCTCGATCGAGACAGTACCGTCTCGATTACTCATTCTTCCTTGCTTCAATGCACGAAGCCGACCGTTGATGGCGAGTACGCCATGCCCAGCTTCGAGCCCCCCAGAATCACCCAGGTCATCCCCAGGAGCGACAAGCAGGGGTGCCTGTCGAGATCCGCGCGGTCCGCCCGCGCCCTTGTCTCCACTCATGTTATCGGGCCGCGCGACCGACCTCCCCTTCATAACCGTATATGCTCACACCTACGGTGTGTGAAGAGTCGCTATGCAATCGTCTGCTTACAACTCTTCGATTTATTCCAACTCTCTAACATCAAGGCCCGAACTGCGCTTGGCAACGCGACTGATTAAGTCTGATTTCATGCCGCCCGGACACTCCACCACACATACCCAAGAACCGTCCGAAAGCCACTCTTCCTTCTGGATGGAATCACGCAATAACTGATGCACTCCGCCGTAATCCTTGCCTTGAATGCGGAAGGCCAAGCGTACTGTGATGAATTGCAGCGGAATCAATGCTCGGATAGCATCGACAGCATCCTGAACTTGGCGCTCGACAGAGAGGAATGGATCAACGCTGAATCGAGCTTCTGAGAGGGCGTTTTCGATACGTGTGGGAGGGTGGGGGCCACGTGTTTTCGGATCTGTCGCCGTCGTCGCGATGGCGTGGATAATCTGCTTGCGCTTATCGTCGACCATTTGCTTCCGCTGAGCGGTAGTTAACTGAATACTTCCATCGGTAAGAATACGCTCTACGCAGGAATGAAGATCTGTAGTTCCAAAAATATTCTCGAGCGCGTCTGATGTCGGCCTGTCGCCGGCTTTGACATCAGACCAAACCTCGTCGGTGGCCAACATATCCTCAAACGAAACCTGTTCTGGATTAACCCTCCACTCAGCAACAAGGTCAGGGTCGACAAGAATCTCGTAACGATTGCCGCCTTTTTCGAGGCGAGCGATGACCGCATCATCGAGGCTTACCATGAACCGTCAGATTCGGCCCAGCCCTTAGAGCAATCGGGGACGCAATCGGGCTCAATTGAGCTTGTCGAGATGCTTCAGAGTATCTTCGCGGCTCATCTTTTTGTAGCCACTGCCATTGACGATGGCAATTTCCACGGCTTCTCTATTGAGATCTTCATCGATCGATTCGCGAAGGGCTTCAAGACCAAGCTTGATTGCTGCATTCTGAGTCATATTCGATTTCCAATTCGCTTCGAAGTGGTCGATTACAGACGCTCGGCCTCGACCGATTGCGCCAGCATGATACGACT
>CAXGBP010000156.1:0-2838 GCA_964007685.1 uncultured Candidatus Poseidoniales archaeon
GCCTGGTCTGGTGCGACAGACCCCGAGCGTAAGCTCGTCAAATTACAGTGGATGGCCAAGGTGCTGCAACATCTCGGATTCCTCGTTTGAGCGCCGCATTTTCGCGTAAAATCAAGCAACTACGCCGCTATCATGATACTTGTCAAAGGAAGTCGCCAAGCGTCATTACTGTGACGGTATCATCATTGAAAAGTGAGTCGACGCTGTCAGAAAGCCAGTCGACTCGTTGCTGTGTGTAAAGGTCGACACCGTAGTTTTCGATAACGTGTCGAGTGACTTTGATGTACTTGCGAACAGAGCCCTCGGACACGGTCAACACAACGTTCCCACTACACAAGGAGGACCCGTCATCGCGGCCATTCGACAAGCCTCCTTCATTCTGTTTTCTTTGTATACATCTTCCTGCCAAAGGCATTCGACGATATGAATGGCCACATCGCACGCAGCGCACTTTCTGCCGAGTGAAGGCGACGAGGTTGCCACGCAGGTCAGGCAGGAAGTGAGACTCGATGACCTGACTGGCAACCCTTGAGACGTCAACGGGGCGGAGGAGACTTCCCAAAGCCAACTGCGCGTTCATCTTGTCGACCATTGTCTCCAGCGTTTTGTAGGAAGAGTTGGCCGGACCTGCGTCGAGGGCACCGGAATCGTGTGTCCAGCCGTAGCCGCGCAGGTCGCCGATTGTGCCGAGGCGATGCTCGACGATTTCGATTTGTGATTTGAGCTCAGCCGGGTGCGGTTGCTCGCGCGTGGCTTCGTAGAATGAGCGTGGATATTGCCACGAGCAGTCGACATTGAGAGCCTCTTTATCGATCTCAGAGGGGTTCAATCGCGTGGTCAGAACCAAGGGTGCGTCCATGCGCCCTCCACGGTTGGCAGGAAGGATGGATTTGGAGAAATTCAGCAATCCATCCATGAGCATCATGATACTATCTTCATCACCATCGCAATTGCGACGTTTTGCGGCGTGGAAAAGTGGATGGGCGTAGCCGGCGGAGGCGTCTGTCCATCCGACGATGCGGCAAAGCACTCCGCCGGAGGTGTGCGGTGCGAGTCCGATTGCGAGATGGCCGACGAGGTCATCTGCTGACTCGATCTTGTAGAATGGGTCCATGCCGTAGAATCGGACGAGTAATTCGTCGATGTAATCGCAAGTGGATTTCAGGTGGTCGATGGCGAGGGTTGATGGAATGAAATCCTGAGGGTAAAGTTCGAGGATTTGTTCATCGTTTGCGAGTGGATCCCCGTCGACATCATGGGTGTAGCCGAGATTTACGAGGAGTTCCCATGAGGTGTTGATTTCTGAGGGTTTGAAGTGGGTGACAGGCACGTCAATCATGTCGTATCTGGCAGTTCCATCCCTGAAGACTGAGATATCATGCCGACCTCGCAGTATGCCTTTTTCAAGCGGTTCGGGGGTCTGATGGTACGACATTAACCCCTTCACCGCCTTGATGCGATCGGGGAGCCTGTCAAGCCCGAGTGCGCGGCGTTTGACTTCCATCAGGGCGGCTACCGGAATGCTGGTTCTCTGCCCGAGTCGGCGAGGTCTTCTGTTTCCTCGCAGGGGTCTTGGGCTGGTTTTGCCACCGCACTCCTCGGCCACTCCGGGTTCTGGTCTGTTATGGCAGCGCAGCATCGGGGATTCCATCCCGCACTTCTTGCAGATACGCGGACCAGCCTCTACTCGCACTCTTCCTCTCGATGCTGCGTGACCGAGGAGCCGCTGCGGACCTCCATGGTCTCCGATTGGGAATAGCGAATGGACCAGCGGTTTCATCACGCGCCTGCTAGCTTTCTCTGGTCGCCCCATCCTTGAACCGACGCGGCATGATACAGCGTCTTCCCATCTCAATTCAGAGAGTCGCCGGGCTAGCCACAGCGATCGGTCGACCTCGTGGTCGTCGAGAAGGTGGCGAGCTGCCATCAATTCCTTCGGGTTCGGCGACCCTGGGTCTTCGATTTTTGCTGCTGCTTCGTCGCCTGCTGCTTCGGTCTCAGCAATGCTCATCCCGCGTTGGCGGGCAGCGGTTTGCTCGCGTACACGTTCGACATTGCGCGCATTTTCGATTTCGGCGAGGCGCGCATCCTCTGCGCGAATGGTGTTCGTTGCTGTTCTGATACGCGCCACTCGGTCGGCAACATGCGGGCCAGCCTTTGTTCTCTGGCGAAGGCTCGATCCATCGAGTTCAAGCCCTAGTCCATCGATTAGAGGCTCCCAGTGCGAAGGGATGACGATATCGCCTCGCTTGTGATGATGCTGAATTCCGAGGACCAATAGCGAGGATTTGACTACACCGTGGCTCTGCACCTCAGTCCAGCGTGGCCAGACTCCAGTCGAAGGTGTGTCAAGGCCCACATCCTCGAGGTGTTGATCTGGAGTCCAGCCTTTGACGACGCCTGGGATTCGCAGGCCTTGCTTCTCAACCTTGGAGAGTAGCAAAGCCTCAACCAAATGTGGTGCGAAGGATAGTGGCAGGTCCGACCACCACGGATTGAATGGTGGTGGTGGTGCAGTTCCGAAGGAGAGACAGATGCTTCGGACCTGCTCCCACGTCAAGTTGAGCCTGCGTAGGTATCGATTCCAATCACGGCGCCGACGAGCGCGTTCGAGCGGAGGCTCACCTCCTCGGTTGATGGCGCCGTTGAATGGTAAGCCGGGAGGCATCTTCTCGCGGCTCAATCCTAAAATTTCCGCGAGCGCATCTACCTTCTGTGGCTGGTTAAGCGTCTCTGCAAGGTCAGCCGCCCACCAATCTCGATTGTACGGCGAAGGGACGAGATTCTTGTTATTCTCAAGGAATTCACCGAAACCAACGAGCATCTCCCCACTATCCC
>CAXGBP010000157.1:0-2832 GCA_964007685.1 uncultured Candidatus Poseidoniales archaeon
ATGGCCGGTTGAGGTCCACTCGGAGCCATCGGTTTCCACATCGACGCTCAACCCTGCGGAGTTACCAACTGGCACAATCGAGAATCTGTATTCTACCGGTGTGCCATTAGCTGGATCATTGTCGTTGTTATGATCGAGGAAGAAGTCGATTTCGACGAATGATGAATCAGGGTTGATGTATATGTTGACAGTGTCATTATTGCCATCAACATCCAGAACCGTCTCATTCGCGTTCAACCAGTTGAGGTCGGTCGTGAATGTCCAATTACCCTGTGGGAGTACTGTTGCGAAGGTTCCCATTTCGGTAACATCGAGGTGCCAGACCGCATCGATACTCTCGTGAGTAGCATAGACGGTGACTGGCTCCCAGCCTCCAAGATTCGAATTGTAGTAATTACCCAATCTGTTGATGTTGAGAGCACCGTTTACCTCACTGCCCGGTCGTGCAATCATCGTGACGTTCTCCATGTCCTCGGACACGGTGAAGTGAGTTCCGTTAACGACGTTCATCACGCCTGCATTGACTGTTGCATCGACTTCTGCTCCAATTGGCAGAACAACTGAGAACATTCCCTGCCCATCAGTATTAGCTGTGGTCGAGAAACCTTCCCAATGGAAGACGACGACCTCGTGCTGTACTGGCTCCGTCTCTAGTGTAATGTTTGCTTCAGGATCGGCCGGCTTCGTATCATAATACACGACACCAAAGACGGTCATTGATTCTCTGAAGACGAAAGATGTGTTGATGTCTGCATCTACATCGATCTCTTCCCACAATTGCTCAGACTCCGAAAACGTGTGGCTTAGGATCCACTCGCCTTGCCTCAATTCAACCATGTATTCACCGGTCTCTTCATCGTAAACCGCATCGACTGGAGAAAACGAGTTACCAGTGCTGAGCAAGGTAAGGTTCAGGTCACTGACGTCGGTTTCTGTACCGTTTACAGAACGAGAGAGCGTGAAGGTAAGGTCGTAGGTAATCGGGATCGGAGTTGGGAATTCCATCACTGAATCGGATTCGGATTGGAAGATATGGATAATCTGTGCTTCGTTGAAGCCGTCGCCATCCATGTCGAGTTCAGCCAGATAACTACCAGGGACAACCGGTCCGAAGGTGAACGAGCCGTTCTCGTCAGGTGTGATATGGCACGGTGCATACATGACTTCGCTGCACTCTCCCTGTGAAGTAGAGTTCTCTTCATCTACAATGCTGAGTTGTACTTCTCCAGTTAGCGGGTTCTCGTTTGAATCGAGTAACTTGCCACTGACCACCCCTCCGTAGACATCGATTTGATGCAGAGATGCAACGCCCTTGAATGGAACGTTGAATCCATCATCAATCTCGACGCGGGTTCCATCTGAGAAGACGACTGTAACATCGTAAGATCCAGGAATAGCATCGGTCAGATGGAAGGTTCCAGCCTGAACCATTGGTCCACTAAACTGTCCTTCACCAGTGAAAGTACCAGTGCCGTTCAGAGTCCCGTAGGAATCGAAGTCTGGATTCGATGAATCAATTGTGAAGATACCAGATCCGGTCAACGAGGAACCGTTGTGAATCTGAGAGAAGGATGCTGTTCCATTCGATGTGAATCGACCAGTCGCGTTGACCGCACCATCGATGAGGAAATCTCCATCGGCTAGACTGCACACTGAGAAGTTCTCTGGCATAGTGCCATTCTCGTTGCAATCTCCATCGACGACGTCAGAGCCATCGATGATACCCGAGATTGTTCCGCGGCCGGTGAACTCGCCGGAGCCGGCGAGACTATGGCCGTGTAGGATTGTCTTGGTGTGAGTCCCGACGAAATCACTCACAGTCATCATACCAGTGCTCGTAACCTCGCCCTCGCCAGTGAATGTGACCTCGCCAATACCTTGGAAGGCCAAGTCGGTTCCACTGACCGCTCCTGTCGACGTTTCAAGGGTAATCGGTTGCATCTGAATTGCATCCCAGGATGGACTCAACTCGACCACTGCGTCAGTAATCGCCTCACCATCGAATGCTTCATCTCCAGTCCAGATAAGACGTCCGGTGGAGAACGATGCATCGACTGAGATGTCTGCTGTGAGGTGAACTTCTCCATTGGAGTGTCCATCCTCGCCTGACACATTGACGATGGTCTCGGCAAGCCATTGTGAACCTGAGACATTTCCAAGAATTCCGGTGATGAGGTTAACATTACGCTGACCTTCTGTAGATTCAGTAGCCACATCCTGTAGCATTCCACCAGAACCGGAGAGCAACAATTGGCGAGCAGTATCTAGGTCTGGCTCCCCGAAGAAAGCACTGACACGGATTCTTCCCGCGGGCACTACGAATGAGTAGTCTCCATTTTCATCGGCATCTACAGTTCCAATCGGAATCCAGTAAGTTCGCTGGTCACGGTCGATGACCGTTCCATTCTCATCTACGACTTCCTCGCCACTGAACGCGTCACGCTCAATTAGGATTCGAGCGTTCGGAACAGGACCTACACCGTCGAGCTCGACGGTTCCTTCAATGGTCGCACCACTGTAGTATTTGACGACCTTCACATTGGTGTTAGCGCGACCGATTGCCGCGTATCCACCATCAAAGATGTCTGGAACACTGTTGTTATTCTCATCGGGAGATGCGGTTCCGTCGTTGTACCAATTGGCGACGACGAAGTGATTCATCATAGCCCCTGGTAGCGGGAAAGCATTCTCAAGAGGTGAATTCGGGGTTCCACTAATCGCCCAAGTGGGTCCTGGTTGTGCTGGATCGGTTTCAAGACCGAGGCTGGTTGTGCCATATCCAACGTAGATTCGTGCTACCATTGTCTCAAAGAAAGACTCAGTCTGCTGATA
>CAXGBP010000158.1:0-2831 GCA_964007685.1 uncultured Candidatus Poseidoniales archaeon
CTCAGCAGGCATTATCGATTTCATCAGCACCGCCTCCAATTGGACATCATGCCACACCGAGTAGTCCACGTCGAACCAATCAAGGGCGAGTTTGAACATTACACGGGCTACGAACCAGAATATGATAATGGGGAGAATCCAGGAGAATTTTGAGATTCGAGATAGAATCTTGCGAAACCAAGCTGCGATTCCTATCAGATGCCTTGAGTAAACCGGCTGGATTCTGAGGCAGAACCAGAGAGCGATGAAATATCCAACCATCCCCAATTCAAAGGCTTGTTCGGGCTCGACGAATCGCTCGGGAATTCCTTCCATTATCGCGAGTGGAATAGTGATGAGGGCAACTTGTATTGGTACTGCTAGAATCTGTAGCCCTCCATGAATTGAAAGCAGGTCATATCGTTCCGTTTGGCTGCTGACTAATCGTGCCATTTGGCCGTAAGGGCTGCGTTGCAAATTGAGCCTTGCCCGATCAATTAATTCTGGTTGATTTACTCTTCTTCGCAGTCCAAGAACAGTCAGCCATCCTCCTCGGTCCGCAACACTGGCTGGAGAGTATGCTCCGGCGATTAGAGCAAGGACCAAGGACAGCATACCGTATGACAGTCCTGCGATAATAATCCAATCTAAGGCACCTAGATCTATATCGAAGGAGAGTTGGTCTCCCCCACTATCAATCGATAGCAGATAGGTCAGAGAGAAGCCCACGATTGGGGCGATTGTGACCTGACCGAGAACGATTGTAGCTAGTACGAAGCGCGGCAGGAGAGGCGTTCTACGCCGCGACATTGCCTCGTGGCGACTCCAAGCGAACATAAGCCCTTCATCGGAGGCGAACTGCACAGTGTCGGTTCTCGGGCGGTGATTGTGCCTGCCGAAGCCATTCACGGGGCCGCCCGTAGGGCGGCGCACGCACTGACCGAACCTTCATACCCGAATCGATATCGCATGAACTCGTTGTCCATGCGTAGCCTGACTCCTCTCACGTTATTCGCCATTCTGATGGTGACGAGCCTCTCGCCCCTTGCGTTTGGCCCGGCACTGGATCACAACCCTGCGCGCGAGGCCTCGCCTCGCGCCCTCATCGACTTCGAAGTGACAGCCATCGAGATTGGAAACGGATCTCTCGACGCGAGGGAGTGGACCAATCCAGATGGCAGTGTAGTTGAATACGTTCTCCGAGATGAATTGATTCAGATCAATGTCACATTTACTCAGGCTGGAACCTCTGGTCAGCCGGCTAGTGCCAATGGAATGATGCAGATATGGCACCCTGTGGGATTCATGATCGCAGAGTGGGAAGTGAATATGACCCTCTCCGGATTCCAATCCTACCGAGCAGAATTCTACTGGACTCCTAATTCCGCTCACAGCCAACTCGACGAGAATGGACATCTCGTCGGCGGGATCATCCTCCGCGGCATCATCGACGGTGGCCTCGCAGACGATAATGAAGAGAATAATCAGCTCGACCGCGAGATGCCAGTCGCTGTATGGGACGATCCGATGGAGAACGGGATTTGCGGAGATGTCGATCAAGACAATACTGTAGATTGCCCGAACCAACTAAGCTACGGCAACCCAACTTGGGTCGGGGCAGGCTACGATTCGGACGGCTCACTCTCCGACCACCCTGATTACTACGGGCACTGGAGGATGGACAATACTTCGAGTGCCATCGGCGAGCGCCACTGGCGAGTCTCCCGACAGGGCGCTGATTATGCAAGCAACCGAATTGATCGTCTCTGGTGGGGTTGGTTGACACCTTTCGAAACCTGTGAGGACCCCGGACACGGTCTGGGTTACGGAACACTCGATACGAGTGTGTCTGCAATATACGCCAACAACTTCTGCCGTGCTCGCATCCGTGGATTCGATTTCCTCTCTTTGCAGATGGTCTCGCACGCCTGGGGTAGCATGGGCGATGGTGATATGGTCCGAATGGAAGCGGATGCCGGTAACGAGGAATTCTACAATTACACTGCTCTGGAGTTATCCGAAACTTACGGCAACTGGACTCAACTGGTCTGGAATATGTCCGAAGTCCATCCTACCGGTGACTACACGCTGGCATTCAGATTCGATTCAGATTCTTCCTATGCGACGCAAGGAATCCACCTTGACGGATTCATCATGTTCGGTATAGAGCGCGTGCCAGAATACACCCTTGGTCTCGAATGCGACGACCCTCTGCCAAATGCATACATCGTCGTTCCAGCCGATCCACGACCACCATCCCTCTGGTGCAGAGTGAAAAATAATGGATACGTCGACATCACTCTCAGAGTTTACACCGAGGTGTCGAACAAGTCATGGATGTGGGAGCACCCACTGCGAATCGATTCTAACCATCCTTCCGATCACGACAATAGCGTTGTAACGAAGACCATCAAAGCACTGGAGACGATGGATCTCTGGATCAATCTGACTATTCCCGATGGTGTGACCGTTCAGGAAGTCAATTGGTATGTCCACATCGGCGATGGTTTGACAAATTTCTCAAAGTGGGCCGTTGACTTGCCCGTCGATGTCACAGCATCATATTCGTCCTATCTGACGCAGAAAACATTGCAGAATCCTGCTCTAACATTGTTACCTGGTGAAACGGGCGATGTTTTGATGTCTCTGAAGAATACCGGAAATCAGGTTGCTACGTGGAACCTTGGTGGGACTTTCGCAGACAATCGTTGGGGTGCATCGAACCTTGTTTGGACCAATGAGACAGGAGTCGAAATGACTAGTGTCGAGATGCAGATTGGCGATGAATTCGAACTCAATGCTCGACTCACCACTCCAGCGGAAATTACTCCTGGTTCTTACGCGATTACTCT
>CAXGBP010000159.1:0-2819 GCA_964007685.1 uncultured Candidatus Poseidoniales archaeon
GCCCACCAACTGACGAAGGGCATTTTGAATGGGAACGCATCGACCAGTCTAGGCTTGATGCCCTCAACTCTTGACCGATGCACACATCAAGGTGCGGCAAGCCGCCCGACCATGGCGCGCGAGCTCATTCGCATCGAGGATGTGCATCGCGCCTTCGGGCCAGTCAAGGTTCTCGACAGCGTTAATCTCCGCATCGACGATGGCGATCGCATCGGCGTAGTCGGTCATAACGGTGCAGGCAAAACCACGCTACTGCGAACCATTTCTGAACAGGACCAAGACCTCGGAGACATCGTATTCACCCCCGGCCTACGCCTCGCTTTCCTCACACAAATTCGAGACATTGACGAGGGTGCAACCCTCGAACAAGAAATCAACCGGCGAGGCCGCCAATTTCAGGAACTTGAGGAAGAGATAACTTCCCTCGAAGCCAAGATGGCCGAGCCTTCATTCTACGAGGGAGATTGGCAACCCGACATCGATCGCTACCAAGAATTGCAGTCGATGATGGCGCGCAGCGGAGGCACAAATGTCGCGAGTCATGCACAGGAGATTCTGCGCGCTCTCGACCTCGCTCACCACCCGCTTGACATGCCTCTTGCCTCACTCTCGGGAGGCGAGCGAGCGAAAGTCGCCCTCGCGCGCCAACTCGTCGGCCTCTCTGAGATCGACGTATTCTTCCTTGACGAGCCGACGAACCACCTCGACCTCGCGACCCTCGATTGGCTCGAGATTTTCCTCACCACATTCGAGGGCGCTCTCCTCATAGTCAGTCACGACCGATATTTCCTCGACCGCGTTTGCAATGGCATTGTTGAGATTCAGGACACCCGAGCGAAGGGTTACCCTGGAAACTACAGCTCCTACCTGCAGCAGAAGGAACTATTCCTCCAAACACTCGCTGACCGCATCAAAAAAACCCAAGCCGAAGTGAAACGCCTGACAGGGGCATTGCAGTCGATGAAACGCGCGAATAAATACGATAAATCGATCTCTCAGAAACGATTCTTACTCGCGCGTGCGCAGGGAGAATTACGCTGGTTGAAGTCCCTCAAACCGCGCGAGCGGCGAGGACTGAATTTCAGATTGGAATCGACAGAGAAGAGCAGTCTTGAAGTCCTCGATTTCCACAATGCATCACTTACTTTCGAAGGACTCAATCGACCGATTATCAAGGGTCTTGAATTAGCGGTTTCTAGAGCCCAAAAAATAGGCATCGTGGGGCCGAATGGCGCAGGGAAAACCACGCTACTGCGCCTCATTCAAGGTGAGATTAAACTCGACGAAGGCACCATCGATGTCAAGCCGGGTGTTCAGATTGGATATTTCCATCAGGATCATCGCTCCCTCGACTTTGACATGACTCCTGTCGATCAGGTCCGCTCACTCAAACCGCGCATGGATTATGGAGACATCCGCTCCCTCCTCGGTCGCTTCCAATTCACCAGTGAAATGGTCGAAACTAAACTCTCGAAACTAAGTGGCGGCGAGAGAGCGCGAGTAGCCATGCTCAAGCTCCTGCTCGAGGACAATAATCTGCTTCTGCTCGACGAGCCGACGAACCATCTCGATACCGATGCCAAGGAGGCTCTAGAAGAGGCTCTCGAGGATTATGAGGGCAGCATAATCACCGTCAGTCACGACAGATGGTTCCTCGACAGAATCTGTGATACCATCTGGGAATTGCCCGGCGATGGCAGTCTATGGATTTGGCCGGGTAATTATTCGGATTACATTCGCCGAAAGCGCGGAGAATGATGGCGCGCCGAATTCCGGCAAATTCATCCATTTTTTCGCCTGATTCGGACCTGTCCGGTCCATCCTCTATGGTAGAACAATCCTCTCGACCAGCATGGTCGGAAGCCGAACCTCCACTCTGAGCGCCTTGAACACCAAAATGAACAGCAGAATCGAAGTCGAGCGAGCCCAGCTCGCATCAGCCCTCGTTCTACTCATGCTGGCCTCTCTCGCAGCACCTTCGCTGCTAGCAATTTCAACCGAATCGGCTGAGTTGCCAGAGCAGCCGACGAGGTTCCCTACGGCCAATGGAACTGTCGATGAGGGCGACGCTCAAACCCTTCTGAGCAATCTCAACGCTAACAATCCAATCGACGTCATGGGAGTGATGGACGATTCAAACCGCATCCACCTTGTCTGGATCGAAAATACCAGTACTCCGTTGCTGCGCTACGCTCTAATTCAGATTTCATCGGGCGTCGACACCGTCTTGATTTCGACCACTCAGGTCGGTGCCGCCAATGCTACTTCACTTTCGAGCCCAGCGATAGTAACCGACTCACAAGGCCGGGCTCATATCGTATGGGAGATTACCGACACCGACATCCTCTACACGCTTCTCGACCCATCCGAGGATGATCTCGACGGCTCTGCTGGAGATATCCAGAACATGACCATCGCTTCACATACGGTCGCCAATGGAACTGGAACTCGCTCCTCGCCTGACATCGCAGTCGATTCGTTCGACGCTGTTCACATTGTCTGGGTCGACACTTATGATCCGCAGGGCATCTACTTTGGCAGCCCACTGATCTACTACTGCATGCTCGCCGAGGACCCGAACAATGGCTTCCAGGTTCTCATCAACGCAACCCTCGTGACCCCGGCTCTGGGGTACCGAGGAAACCCAGCGGTTAGTATCGGCGTGAACAATACCGTCGTTATCGTCTGGGAAGATACCCGTGGTTCGATTGTTGAATACGTCGGGCTGCTCGACTCCTCAGGCTCCATGACCTCCGAGTGGGATGACATGTGCGCCGTGTTCTACGGCGGCAACCTGACCAGCGGCCTGACCTTCACGG
>CAXGBP010000160.1:0-2797 GCA_964007685.1 uncultured Candidatus Poseidoniales archaeon
ATTCCAAGCCGTACAGTTGGCTGGGCCATTTCGAATGGACTCTTGTGAGGATTTCCTCGACCTCGTCTTGGCCGTGCTCCGCCAGAAGGGCTGCGCACAATTCGTCAGTGCGTTTTGGGATTGTTTTGGGGCCGAGAACCGCGCCGGGACGTCGCGGGTCATCTAGGTAATCGGTTTCCATTCCCCATGGGGACGAGGCCGATGCGTGGCTTGCTAACAAGGCCTCGACACTGCCTCGCCCTACATTGACGGTGCAGGCGAGGCCGTGCGTAAAATCTGCTGAAACATCGGCTGGCGCATAGTGTCTAATCGTATGACTAAGCGGCAGTCCTGCACTATTGGCCATCGTTGCGAGTTCGGCGTAAGTCTGGGCACCGGAATCTTCGACATGAAGTTGAATTGGGGTGCTTGATCCTGCGGCTGCCGCCATGATTTCAGCGAGATTTTCATTGGCGGCCACCCAAGTCTCATCGCTCACTGGATAGTGTGGTCTTCCGACCTCTCCCAAGCATTGAGCATCTCCTGCTTCGATGTGTTTGAGGGCGAGGTGGACCGCTTCAAGATGCAACTCGCTCGCGCGCTCCATTCCTAGATCTGCAATCTGATGCTCCCAAGCGACCGGATGAGGTCCAAGCACGACCCCCACCGTGATGTCAAAGCGCTCGCGGACCTCAGCGGCCATCTCCAGAGTCTCGTTGTAAACCGCGCGATATCCGTCCTTGTCAATCGGCAGTTTTCCACCGAATGATGGCTTGTGAACCAACATCATGCCGGTTCCACCGACTCGAACGAATTCTTCGACTGCAGCCAGATAGCGATTCGAGCGATCGAGGTGGATGTGTTGGTCGACGACCGGCCCTTGCCAGCGCCCGTCGACAACCGCGCTCATGCCAATGCGCCTTCCTCATCGAGCTGCGCCGCCCAGTGGCGCACCGCCATCTCAGCGACGCGCTTGGAGGATTGGCCTATGACGACGCCATGTCCGTTGTTGAAGACCAGAATCTCACAATCATGACGCTTGGCGTCGATGCGGACGCATCCAATCCGGTCATCTTTCGTCGCGTCCGCGAAGCGCGCCGAAGCCAAATCTAACAAAACGGCGCGCCCAAAAGAGAAACTAATCAGCATATCACCAGCCTCGGAACGAAGTCCTTCCTCAGACATTCCGAGGCTGAGCAATAATTCTTGCATAACCAGTCGAGCGACCTCAAGTCTCGAAATTCCATGCACGAGAACACTGCCGGCCTCCTCGACTACGAAGGTCGCTCGCGGTTCCTTGTGACTAATCACAACCCACGGCCCCGACTTGATTCCTTTAGCGAGCCGAACCGCATCATCATGAATAATCGGCTTGCCAGGAATAAACCGAAACGTCTGCGTCTGAACGTTGACGCGGATTCTGCCATCTTCGTCCATCACGAGTCCTCCTGTGCGCCCAGCGTGTTTAGCGGTTCGGCGTCCGGCCAGCCTTCGAAAGCCTCGACCAGCGAGTGCAATCTAGGTTGATGGACAGGAACCATCAGAGAAGGCCCTCGCGCCTCCGAGTCATCAACCCTGCCCTCGCGAAGATTTGCCAATGCCCCCCTCATACGTGCTACCAAGCGTGAGCAACGCTCCTCTCGGAGTTCTTCACTCAGACCCTTATTCTCCTCAGTCCACCAAGCTGCGCTTGAGGCAGCCGCGGCGCCCAGCTCCGAATCGACTCCTTTCGCTGCGGCGACGCGGCTGACGGCGGCGGCTCGCAATTTCTTCCATCGCCGTCCGACAGTGATGCTCGATAGAAGTGAAGACATCGAGACTTGTTCGTCGGCCGCGCGGGTCATCCATTCAATCCAGCCCTCGTCATCCATCGATGGCTCGAGGGCGTAGATCGGCATGCCACCACGCGCGTTTTCGGCGTGGTGAAGTAGCCGCATCGGTTCAGGATCGGGAATGCTTGGTCCGTCGACTTCGTAGATTGTCAAATCGTCGAGAAGGCGGCCGAGAATGGTACCCGATGCCATCGCGGCCGCGACGTGTACTCCAGGGCTGGCTTGGTCCTCTTTCTCTTCGGCTGGCCATCCACTGACTTCCTCTGCCGAAGCGATTAGAGCCAGCCCATCCCAATGCTCACGCGTGCGTAGTTCTGATGGCATCCGCACACACGGAAGATGAGGGTAAAGGACGATTCTCCCCCCCTCGGGGTCCTCGAGAATCACGGGCAACCAACCCAATTCAGACTCGCTCACGCTTGCGCGAGACGGCGGCAGCGCTTCACTGCAACGGTTCGACAACCACATTCTGAACGTATCCGCTCGCGGTTGGATTCAAGGAGGGTGAGCGCGCGGGACAAAACGAGAGAGATGGCTGAACCGCGCTCCTCCGAACCCGTCGTGCTGCTGAATGAGGTATTTCCTGGCGACACGAATGCGCTCGATACTCTGTTCGGCGGCCGTCTGATGTCGATTATGGACACGGCCGCTGGAATGGCAGCTAGCCAGTTCGCGCATCAAGAATTTGTCACGGTTTCCGTCGACGCGCTGAAATTCAAGCGACCAGCATACCAAGGCGACGTAATTCGCACCATAGCGCGCGTCGTCTGGACGAGCCGACGCACTGTCGGAGTCCTTGTCCGATCATGCAGAATGACTCGCTCGGACTGGGACCCCGAGGAAATCTGCTCAGGATATTTCTTCATGGTCGCAGTCGACGGCTCGATGAACCCTGTCGAAGTGCCACAATTCACACCCTCAAGCGAAGAAGAGCAGACTCAATGGGACGCAGCGCAGCGTGCCAGAGACGCAATGCGCTGAGACCG
>CAXGBP010000161.1:0-2783 GCA_964007685.1 uncultured Candidatus Poseidoniales archaeon
GTCGCTGCGGAAGGGAATGAACCGCTTCCTCGAAGATGTCGATGTCACCTTCCGCCGCGACCACGAATCTCACCGGCCACGGATCAATAAGCGAGGAAGTCGCAAGGACCGCGAGCAAAAGGCGAGTGGTGAATACTTCTACCTCGAATGAGCGAAGTGCGAGCCTCTCCAACCATTGGATTCTTGAAGGGTGCTCAGAACCACTCAACCATGCCAGAGGAGGAGTCGGGCGAGGTTGAGCCTGTCGACGAGGTGGCGGAGGCCGAGCCCGAAGACCCAATGGCATTGCTTGAAGCGAAGGTCGCAGAATTACTCAGCGATTTACAATACGCGCGGGCAGAGACGATGAACGCGCGACATCGAGGCCAGCGGGACCGCGCTGAAGCGATTCGATTCGGAGCAGCAGGCCTCGCCAGCAAAATCATCCCTGCAATCGATGGCCTCGAAAAGGCTCTGAGCAATGGTAATGGTGACAACGAGGCCATCACCGAGGGTGTTCGAATGACTTTTGACTCTCTCAAGAACGCCCTCGAAACCGAAGGAGTCACCCGAGTCGAAACCGTTGGTGCCGCCTTCGACCCAACTCGAATGGAAGCAATCGCAACGATTCCTGCACCCGACGGACAAGCCGCGGGGACCGTCCTCGAAGAGATCGAATCCGGATTCATGCTCCACGACCGTGTTCTGAGGCCGGCAAAAGTCGTCGTCGTCAGCGATTGAGGCCCCAAAAATAGGGTTCATTCAAATCCTCTGCCGAATTCGCCGAGCCGATGGATGGCAGAACCACTCGAAAAACAGCGATTCTTCTCGTGCTATCGATGCTCTTAGCTGGTTGCATGGGAGGGGCTGAAACCGAAGCAATCGAGGGCTGCACAGATGAACTTGCAAGTAATTTCGACGAAACTGCCGACCAAGATGACGGTTCATGCGTCTATCCTGACTCTGACGGCGACGGAATCTACGATTTTGACGAAGTCGCCGGCTGCACAAATCCTGAGGCTTACAATTACGATGATACTGCAACCGATGACGATGAATCATGCGAAATCCCATGGATTTCAGAATACGGAATCAATTGGGTTGAGCACGATGGAGGCGAAGGATGCGAGTGCTCGGACGGTTCGGATTGGACCTTCTGGAGCCGCAACGCCGACCCGTCGCGCGTGATACTGTATTTCCAAGGCGGTGGTGCGTGTTGGGAGGACCAAAGTTGTCAGACAGTAGGTGGCACATTCAAGCAGACTGTTCACGATGACGACCCAAGCATAGGTTCCGAAATCGGCGAGCAGGGCTTCGACATCTATACTCTCAAGCAATACGGAATAGGAAATTTCCGCAACGCAGATAATCCAATCGCTGATTGGTCTTGGATCTATATCCCATACTGCACAGGCGATGTCCACCTCGGAAGTAAAACGGGAGAATATTCCGATAGCACGATTCAACACAGTGGCCATAACAACTCGCAATTCGCTTACAATTTCATGCTCGAAAATTACCCTGATGCTGAGACAATTCTTGTCACAGGTTCGAGTGCCGGCTCGATTCCAGCCCCTCTCTACGGAGCACTTGTGGCGGTCGACTACCCCGATGCTCAAGTGCTGGTCTTCAACGATGGAAGCGATGGACTGTTCACCAACGAGACCTTCGATTTCTACGACATCTGGAACCTGGATGACACCATGCTGGATTTCCCCGGAAGCAATGAATTGAATTTCAACAAGATGGATTCGGGAGACTTGATTATCTACACACACAGCGTCGACAATTCGGTTCGATTTGCTCGATTCTCTGATTCGAATGATGAAACCATGCGCTTCTTCGGAGCACTTCTTGGTAATGACATCACTTTGGAATACCGCGATAGTGTGCTGGCTTCCGAGCAGAAGGTCGAAGATTCTGGGATTGAACTTTCAGGCTACATGACCGGCGGAGACGGTCACACCATTCTACTCTCAGACCGTTTCTTCACCCTCGAGACAGAAGGAGTGTCATTCCTCGATTGGTTCACCGCTTGGATTGAGGGTGATAACGTCGAGGACGTTCATTGCACCGATTGCTGAGGCGGTCGGTAGTCTCCAAGATTCAGCCAACCGGTTCACCACCTTCGCCCATGAAGGCAAGGCGGTGTAGTCCATTTGTCTCAATGAGATTGTTGAGGACAGCGATCGGGACGAGGGAGCCGAGGACTTCTCGGAGCGCTGCCTCGTCGGCGATAGTACTGAGCATACGAGCAGTCTCACGGATTCGCCAACCCTCGAAGCGCTCGCGCTCGATGAGCGGCATCAGAATGACTTCCCAGCCTGCCGCGGCGTAGAGCTCGCTCGTACCCATATCGG
This sequence comes from uncultured Candidatus Poseidoniales archaeon, assembly GCA_964007685.1. Taxonomy (GTDB): domain Archaea; phylum Thermoplasmatota; class Poseidoniia; order Poseidoniales; family Thalassarchaeaceae; genus MGIIb-O1. Next base: position 2,340 of record CAXGBP010000161.1, read on the forward strand.
TAGTGACGAGGGCTCCTGCTGCTCCATGATAGGCCTCGGCATGGCTAACCCAATTTGGAGGGTCTTCGATATCGGGAATTGCACAGATATGGGTATTCTCGATATCAGCGGCTTCAAGCCAGGCGACAATCATCGCTTCGCGTTCTTCGGCGGACCAAGGGTTAGCGAGGTTTTGTGGCCGGTTCGACGAGCCAATTCCGATGATTAAAGTCGAATCAGGTCGGTGCTCGTCACGTATCGCTGCAGCCGCATCAACCATCGCAGCATGACCCATGTGGAATGGTTGGAATCGGCCGATTACGACCACTCCTGATTGTGGTGGCTCGGTCGGTGCAACTGGCAGCATTGGGAGATCTGTCATGCGACTACCTCCGCTAATCTAGTCCCGCCGAGGACCCAGTCCTCTGGGCTAAGGTATTCACGACCGATTAGCAATGTCAATCT
>CAXGBP010000162.1:0-2755 GCA_964007685.1 uncultured Candidatus Poseidoniales archaeon
AGAATCAGAGTTCACGAGTGAAGGCTTGGATGCCCGTGATGTGCCGCCCGAGAATCAGGTTGTGAATATCGTGTGTGCCTTCGTAGGTCTTGACCGATTCGAGGTTGGCCATGTGTCGCATGATGCAATACTCATCGAGAATCCCATTCGCGCCGTGTATATCGCGAGCCTCACGAGCGATCTCTAGTGCGATGTCGACATTGTTCATCTTCGCCAGAGAGATATGTTCAGGAATCCACGTCCCAGCATCCTTCTTCTGACCCAAATGGAAGGCGAGCAATTGCGCCTTGGTGATTTCGCGTAGCATCCAAGCGAGTTTGTTCTGAACCAATTGGTAACTAGCGATTGGATGGGTGAATTGGATTCGACTCAGGGAGTAATCCCTAGCTGAATCGAAGCAGGCTTGAGCCGCGCCGACCGCACCCCAAGAGATCCCAAAGCGGGCGTTATTGAGGCACGAAAACGGCCCACGAAGTCCCTTGACTCCTGGTAGGAGTCGATCCTTTGGAATCTTGCAATCTTGGAAGACGAGTTCGCTCGTCACACTCGCCTTCAACGAGTGCTTCCCCTTCATCTCAGGGGCGCTGAATCCCTCGTCGTCCTTCTCGACGATGAATCCTCGAATCTCGCCGTCGAGTTTTGCCCAGACGACCGCAACTTGTGCAATTGTCCCGTTGGTAATCCACATTTTTGCGCCGTTCAAGAGGTAGTGGTCTCCCTTGTCCTCGGCCTTGGTAATCATATCTCCAGGGTTTGAGCCGTAATCAGGTTCGGTGAGTCCGAAGCAACCGACCCACTCGCCGCTTGCCATTTTCGGTAGGTAGTGCTGCTTCTGCTCCTCGCTTCCGAAGTCCCAAATTGGGTACATCGCCAAACTCCCCTGCACGCTTGCAAAGGACCTCAGACCACTGTCGCCACGTTCCAGTTCGCGGCAGATGACTCCGTAGGCTGTGTATGATAGTCCAGGACAGCCATAGCCTTCGAGTGGCGCTCCGAGAACTCCCATCTCGCCCAGCGTCACTCGCCACTCATCCGGGAAGACTCCGTCGCGGCAGGCTTGCTCGATCTTTGGGAGAACTTCCTCGTCGACGAAGTCGCGAACCATGTCGCGAACCATGCGCTCTTCTTCGGTCAGTAGAGAATCTACATCGTAGAAGTCAAGGGCTTCGTATGGCATGGGTTTCAGGCTCGTCGCGCAGCCAACCCCACATGAAGGTTGCCGATATGTCGGTATCTGGTGGTTTAGAGCCTGTTAGCGCGCCGTAGGCGCGGTTTAACGTCGCGATTGTGACGAATCACCTTCTTGACCGAATCACTTCCGATTGCGGCGTTGCCTGGCTTTACGGTTGGCAAGGTGGCGTTTCTCATCTTCATTACCAATCTTCTCGGTGGTCCAATCTTGCATTCTCTTAGAAGACGAGAGAACTAGACTCAGAACCACCAAGCCGGTTGCCACAGGGATTGCTATCGCGATCCAAATGTATAGCAATCCTGTTGAGCCCGCATCGGGTCCCGAAAATGGCGTTAGATATCCGCGCCGGCTTACAATCCAGCCCGAATCTTCGCCCGTTGACCAAGTCGCAACGATTCGGTCGCTGGAGAGGTTCAGGTCGTTGATGTCATCGTGCTCGAGCCAAGGATATGATGAGTTCAGACTGATGTCGTGTTCGATCAGGCTCGCCGGCGTAGTTGCGATGAGAGTCCGGTCCCCGTGTTGCGCTTCGATTCCGACGAAGTAAGAATCAACGTCGGGTAGCCGGCTGACGCTTGGAATGGATCGGCTGAGGTCTGAAGGATTCAATTCAATGAGTGCTATCACTTGATTGTCGGCGATTGCGACACAGTATGCAGAGTCGCCGGTCGGACACTCAATTCCTGTCCAAGGATAGCCCGTGCCTCCAACCCAAGTGAAAGTATGGTCGCGCTCGATGATTCCAATTCCTTCCATCGCTGCCGCAACGACGCACATCATGATGGTTTCATGACAATCCATCCCCATTATTGGACTCGAACCTCCGCCGGCTAGAGAGTGGATTTCCGCCCCGCCGTCAGCGTCGGCCCTAAGTCTCAAGAGTTGACCCTCGGCGGTGCCAACATAGGCCCACGAACCACCTGTATTCCACGCTACTGAGGTCATGTCTGCGTAATCCAGGTTAACCGCCGCTGCCGCGCGTTCAAGCGATTGGTCCTGCTTAGCGTAGCGAAGCACCAGACCGTCCGTACCGACGAGGAGGGCGGTCTGATCTCCTGGATGGAAATCAGCGTAGAGGAGTTCCTCGCTGCCCGGCCAGACCAGATCTATCTGCTGCGTTGGGTCTTGCGCATCGAGGGCTCTAACATATCCATCCGCTCCGAAAACCAGAGCGGTCTCACCATCTCCATCGATGACAGCTCCGTTGAGACCGAGGTCATCGTCTGACAGAGAGATGCTCGCACCCAGTTCGACCGCCGACGTTGCGAATATGCTGGGTGCAGCCAGCAAGACGACGAGGAGCACAGCGACGAGACTCCTCGAACTTGCGCGCATGAGGGGCGCACTGTGGGACTCGGTTTAGGCGTGTGGGATAGCGAACGACCCAGCGGTCACCTGCGGCAGGATTCAAGACGGGTTCCACCTCGCGATGCCTTATGGAGAGATTCGAGGTCAAGCGCGGGCTCGTCAAGCAGATAACGGCAGATGGAGGGCTATCCGCGCTGGCGGGGAGACATTTCGAGAATGTTGAAGCCGATGGAGTCAATGCATTCAATGCGTCTC
>CAXGBP010000163.1:0-2746 GCA_964007685.1 uncultured Candidatus Poseidoniales archaeon
TGGTTCCACCCAAATCATCAGAGGAACATGTTCGGGATTTGCCTCCGACCAAGTGAGCAAGGTGGTCAGACAGTCCTCAAAAGTGGCGCAATTACTACGGAAATCGTACTGATTATGGTAGACATACAATTGCCCTCGAGGGTCCCACCAAACGTCTAACTCAAATTGCCTAACCCCGAAGCTCTCGGCCTGAACGTCCAACGGCTCATGGGTGTAATCGTAGGCTCGAATGGTCGGCCCGAACGGTTTGATGTGGTAGGAATTGTGCGTGCCGAGGACTTGGATATGATTGATTCTGAGCGGCTCCGGTTCGCTTGAATCGTTACCACCACCGGGTAACATCTCGAAGCAGCCGGCGAGCGGTGCTGCCAGCATCAAGAAGCACAGGGCTAGTGCGGTCGACCTCATCCTCGATTGTTCCAGCCGAGGCGATGGCGATGAATCGTTCGCAGGGGAACTTGGATTCGGACTCAGTGGTGGTGTCCGCCGGGTCCGTGGACGTGGCCGTGGGAAATCTCCTCGGCCACGGCGGCGCGGACTTCGACTACCTCGACGCTGAATCGTAGCGTCTTTCCAGCCATCTGATGGTTGAAATCCACAGTAACTATGTCGTCTGAAATGTCTGTTATGGTAAACGGTATTTGATGACCTTGCTCGGTCTGTGCTGCTCCCATTTCTCCCACTTCAAGGGGCATTTCTGGAGGAAATTGGTTTCGAGGAACTTGCTGGATTGCTCCATCATCCTTCTCGCCGTATGCTCGATCTGGTGTTAGAGTAAATTCTCTCTTTTCACCAACTGCCGCTCCCATCATCTCTTCTTCGAAGCCGGGTATCATTTGGTTGTGCCCAACTAGGAATTGTAGAGGGTCTCTATCTTTACTGCTGTCGAATACTTCTCCGTCGGGGAAGGTACCTGTGTAGTGCACCGCCGCGACCATGTCCTTGTCAATGACTGCTGTCATGGCCGGTTCGCGGCGAGCGTCCCTTCTAATTGTGTGGGTTCGAATCGGTTACTTGATTCGGCCCATGGTCCGTATTAATCCAAGGCACTGTTCCACAAATTATCCGAGGTAATGTTCAACATAGGTTGTTGGTTCGACGGTAATATGGCGAATAGGAGTCCAAAGCAGTTAGTGGGTATCGTGCTCCAGCCTATCGAGATGGTTTCAGACACTCTTGAGAGGCGACTTGGTCTATTCTCTGTAATAATTATCTCACTTTCTGCGATGATTGGTAGTGGTTTGTTTGTCCTTCCTTCTCTTGCATACGCAGAGGTAGGTGGAGGTGCTTGGCTTGCCTACGTAATCGCTGCACTAGTCGTTATTCCGGGAGCAATTAGCAAAAGTGAACTAGCCTCTGCAATGCCTACTTCAGGAGGTTCATATGTCTATCTTGAAAGGGTATTCGGGCCATTATTCGGGACTATGATGGGTCTAGCCCTTTGGGCATCATTTCTTCTGAAAGCGGCCTTCGCTTTGATAGGATTCTCAGCTTACTTGATGTTCGTTCAGGCAGAATATGGGGAATATGTGACTTCACTTGAGGCTGCACTTGGTATGCTTGTCATCATCTCAATAGTGAATATCTTAGGAATCAAGCGAGTAAAAATCGTTCAAGCACCAATTGTAGTTCTCGCATTGATACTTCTGATTGGTCTAACAATTATGGCAATAATCAATGGAGACGCTGACTGGTCACGCATTGAACCAACTCTTGAGACCTCTTCTGATTGGATTGGCATGGGGGAGACCGCGGCTCTAGTTTTGGTATCTTATGCGGGCGTAACTAAAGTGGCTGCCATTGGAGGAGAAGTCAAGGATCCCGGTCGAAATTTGCCAGGCGGAATATTGGCCTCATTAGCTATTGGAGCGACTTTGTATGCCATTATTGTCGCTACAATGATTGCAGTAATTCCCGATGCGAGTTTCTTTGATTCAAGCGGTCATGTGATAGAAGATCCTGTACGAGTATTTGCCTACGAAGTTGCAGGTCATAATGTTGCTATTCTTGCTGCAATAATTGCAATTTTAACAATGACATCAATGTCTCTAGCAGGGATACTTGCCGCATCTCGGTATCTATTCGCAATGTCGCGTGATCATTTACTTCCCGAAGCATTGGAGGATGTTCATGGCCGATACGAAACGCCCCATCTGGCGATTATCTTGACTGCAATTATGATGGCTTTTGCATTGATTACTATTGATGTACATGCAGTTGCAGAATATGCTTCAGGCTTCCAGATTATGGCTTATGTTCTGATGTGTATTAGTGTTATGATAATGAGAAAAGCAACCTCTTCACACGCTTGGTATCAACCTAGTTATTCTTCACCCTTCCATCCTATTCTGCAACTTTTTGGAATTTTATCAGGCTGTTCACTACTGTATTTCATGGGTGCCGAGGCATTTTACGGAGCGGCTACTGCTTTCATCGTCGGAGGTGTCCTGTATTTTGGATATGGCAAGAATCACATCAACCGAAAAATCACTCCTTGGGAGACTTTCAGGCTAATGTTCGTAGATCCAGATGAAGCCGAGCATCGCAGGCGATTAACGGCTTTCCATGCTGCAGATACTCACGGCCAGAATCATCTAACTCTTCATGAATTCATATCAGCAATGGATGCTCTCGAATGTTGTGATGAAGGACATACTGCTCTTCGAGAATACTTCCATCATGCTGATGTCAATGGTAATGGTTACATCGACATTGATGAGTTCCTAGAAACCGTCGAAAAACACGG
>CAXGBP010000164.1:0-2737 GCA_964007685.1 uncultured Candidatus Poseidoniales archaeon
AGCCCGATCAAGACCGTGCTGCTCGATCAGCGTGTGGTCGCCGGACTAGGCAATATCTACGTCAGCGAAATCCTTCATCGCGCAGGTATTTCTCCACTCAAAACTGCGGCGGAAGTGGCAGGAAAGAGTGGGCGAATCGTTGGCGCAATCGAGCGTATGTGGGAGCAAACGAACAAGGTAATTTTTGAAGCGATTGAGGCTGGTGGTTCTACGATTTCGGACTTCCGCGGGGTCGATGGTTCGGGTGATTTAGGTTACTTCCCTCACCAATTTACAGTCTTCAATCGTGAGGGCGAGGAATGCAAGCGTGAGGGCTGTGGCGGTACAGTTCGCCGTATCGTTCAGTCAGGCCGTTCGACCTTCTATTGCTCTCGCTGCCAGAATTGAATTCGCGTCGTTTTTGCTTAGGACATCAACCAACGGACGACGGGGAGTTGCATCCTAACGGGGGTCATTCTGACGAGCATCGGTAATCCCTTATTCATCCAACCGGGGATAACTTCACGGCGACCCTTACGCATTGCCTTCACCGCTGTTTTTGCGACCTTGTCTGCTGGTACTGCACCGGCCATCTCCATGGTTCCAAGTTCAATGCCGGCGACCTTCTGGAAGCCAGTTACAACGAATCCGGGGCAAAGCGCGGTGACTGTGACTCCTGTTCTCTTCAATTCAGAGTGCAACGCGCGCGTGTACGAGAGGACGTAGGCCTTGGTTGCACAATATACTGCCATATTCGGGCCGGGCTGGTAGCCTGCGATTGAGGCGACGTTGAGAATCCGGCCCGAGTCGCGCGCCTTCATCACAGCGGAGTAGTGGCGCGCGAGATGAGTGAGTGCTCTGACATTGAGGTCGATCATGTTGAGTTGGCCAGCTTGGTCGAGAGATGCGTGCTTACCCACGAATCCGAAGCCCGCATTATTGACGAGAATGTCGATTTCGCCTGACTCCTTGATGACATTCTCAACGCCAATCTGGTCAGTCAGGTCGGCAATAACCACTTTCACATCTATTCCATAGGCCTCAGTCAATTCTTCTGCAAGGGCCTCAAGTTCGACTCTTCTTCGTGCAGTAATCACTAGATTGCACCCTTGTGAACCCAGCACTCTTGCAATCTCTCGACCTATACCACTCGAAGCGCCGGTGACCAATGCCTTCTCCTTCCCTGGCGATAACATGGTCACTCCAAAGAGGTCATAGTAATCAACTGATTCTTAATTGAATGATCTTGAATTGTCGATGATTTTTCACAACGAAACGAACTGTTGATATACCCTCAGTGCTACTGTATATTTTACCTCCAAGCGGCACCGGCAAGATGGACAATTCAGCTCAGCCCTAAAGGCTGAACGATTGCCCAATATGAGCCTAAACCGCTTGTTGGATTGACTAATTCGAGATGAGAAATATGGGCACAAATACAATTGGCAGACAAAGCTGGACACTGACAGCGGTGCGCGACTTCAAGTCGGCGCTGGACGAAGACATAGAGTGGGAGGAATTTTCCTACGGAAGAACATCAGATGAACTTGAAGAAGAAGACAGGAGAACTGCATTTCTACCATCCGGTATACTATACCTACTTGTAAGAGCGAATTTGACCTCCGATGCATTGGAGTCTGGATTTGTTACGGAAATGTGCTCCTACCCTAAAAGTGGAAACGGATGGGTTTGTTTCGAAAGGATAGTTCTCAGTTCGATACATCCTCCCTTTGGTCCTACTATTGCTCGCTATGCAGTTGAGGATGGAGAGGATTCTGTTGAGATGGTCCAACTAAGGTGTGGCGAGTCACTTCCAAAGAAAATTTGGCTTCGTGTGGTGGAATTGGATCCGAGTACAATGGCATGGTTGATTGATTCCGACTTATCGCTTGGAAAGCACAAAGGCCAGTCAACTCTCGATGATTGGTGCGAGATTGGAGAGGTTACAAGGAATGCAAGAAACAAGCCATGGAAGCGCAAACAACTAACTCTACCTGGACCTCCTAGTAAATCGTATAAATTCCGCTGAGAATGTTGATGGACGTTCGATTCTCGCCATAAGCCATGTCTGAGCACTCGCTGCAAAACAAACTGATTGCCGAATTCATCGGGACATTCTTCCTAGCCCTGACGATTTGTACCGCCGCTGTGCACGGTTCAGCAGGAGAATATGCACCATTCGCTATTGCCGCCACCCTCATGGTGATGATTTACGGACTTGGACATGTCTCTGGGGCACACTTCAACCCGGCTGTAACTGTTGGAGTTTGGCTGCGTGGTGCGTGTGAGAAGGATGAGGTCGCACCGTACATCGCGGCGCAGGTCATCGCCGGAGCCGCGGCTGCTCTTGTATCTGCTAACCTACTAATCGCTGATCCGAGTGTCACTGCGCTTGAGCTCGATATGACTCAAACGATTGGTGCAGAATTCCTCTACACCTTCGCGCTCGTCTTCGTGATTCTTAACGTTGCAACGAGCGAGGCGACCGCTGGCAACGGATACTACGGTGCCGCGATTGCCTTCGTAGTACTCGCAGGTGCCTTGACCGTTGGCGGCATATCTGGCGGTTCGTTCAATCCGGCTGTTACTGGCGCTCTATTCATTTCAGGTGCGATTGAGACCGCCGACCTCTGGATGCACCTTGTGCCGCAATTCGTAGCCGGGGTCGTAGCAGCTCAAGCATTCAAGGCGACTCAATGAATTTTCACATATTTCGCCGGAACTTTCCACCGGTCTCAAACAAGGCCTGTGTGACTTG
>CAXGBP010000165.1:0-2731 GCA_964007685.1 uncultured Candidatus Poseidoniales archaeon
GGGATGTCATCGTCGAGCGCGAAGCAGAACCCGATTCCACCAACTGCTTGAGTGTTTTTGACCTGCTCTCGCACGCTGTCGGCGACCTCGAAATCGTCTGATAGTGCCTTCAGCAGATTAGGGTGGCCACCATTGTGAATGATTGAATCCGCGCCGACCCAACTCGCTTCATCCCGACCACGTCGTCGCACCCCGACGCAGAATCGATGCTCTTTCGTCGACTCCTCCGCAGTTCCGGGAAGGATCTCAGTCACTTCATGACTCAATTTGACGCGCGCACCATTTTCACGAAGGTCCGTGCGTAATCCATCGATTACTCCCTTGCATCCACCCTTTGGAACATGAGGTCGGTCGCTCCAGAAGGAGTTCTGGAGGACACGAACAACTGAAGATGCAGGCATTTGATCGAATCTTAGACTAATTGCGAAATTGGAAAAAGCATCAACAAAATCAACAAACTCTGGACTGAAGTATCTCTTCAACCAAGTTTTTCCATCTTCTGATTCGTCCACCCATGGTTGTTTTGCTCCCTTAGTAAGTAGGCGTGGCATATTCAGTGTATCTTTAGCGGTGAACCAAGGTAAAACACCATAGATTGAATTTGCTGCTTGAAACTTACCATCGATCATTTGGCAAGCAAAATGAGTCGTAGGAAGTAACTCAACTCCATGACGGCCTAAATCAAGCCCACCCTTACTTTTCTTACCTAAAATCAAATCTGCAAATGGCCCCTTCATTCCATGAGGAATCATATGCACAGCACCGGTTGGAATTTGATATCCATCGTGATCATGCTGAGTAAATCTGCCACCTGCAAACGACATTCTTTCGTAGACTGTAATATCATAATCCCCAGTCTGTGCTAGTTTAGCAGCTGAAGACAGACCTCCTAAACCAGCTCCAATAACCAATGCTTTGTTCTTTGACAACTCCACACCTCAAGCGTATACTAATGCCCCAGTTGGACACCAAAGCAGACATCTGAGACAGTCTGTACAATTGTCTTGGATTACTTCACAAAGACCCTCTACAATCAAAGCATCATCTTTGCAAGCCATTAGGCAGTAGGAACAACCAACACAGAGTTGGTCTAGAACCTGTAAGGTCATACCCTCAGAAGTTGGCTTATCATGGTCGACACCCGACTCCAATTGAGGTACGACTCCAGGAGTCGCTTTGTCACGGAAGGCTTCGGCCATGTCTCTTCGTTTCAGTTAGGGTATTTCAGAGCAGTGATTCATTCCGCACCTATGATTAGGGATATGCACCTCCCGAATTATAGGGGACCATGAGTTTGGAGGAATCAATTACCGGAATCATTGATGTCGGCTCTAAGCCGATAGTGTCGCGTGAAGCAGTTGCAACTGGCGTGCTTTATTTGTCACCTGCTAGTCTAGATGTTGTAGCAAACGGCCGTTCTCCAAAGGGAGATGTTCGCGAAGCATCGACGGTTGCAGTAATTCAGGCCGTGAAGGAAACCCCCCGAACCCTTCCCCATTGCCATCCCATTCCAATCGAAGGTTGCACTGTAGATTGGGCGATTGAGGAAGAGTCACTAAGATGTACAGTAACGGTTCGTACACACTGGACCACTGGAGTTGAGATGGAGGCCTTGTGCGGAGTTAATGCAGGCCTTCTATGTGCTTGGGATATGCTCAAATCAATCGAAAAGGACTCTAATGGCCAATATCCAACCGCCCAAATCGATGGAGTCCGAGTTCTCAGAAAGAGCAAGGGCGACCCGTATGATTGAATGCTGAACGCTATTCGCAGCGGTCATGGCGACCATCGATTTGGAGAGACATTTCCTCGATGCGACTGAGGCTGCTGCGATTGCTGCTTCGGCTTGGATAGGCAAGGGAGATGGGAAGGCCGCCGACGGCGCCGCGGTAGAAGCGATGCGCGCCGTATTCGATGGCGTGCCTTTCGATGGACGCGTAGCAATCGGTGAAGGGGAGCGCGACGACGCACCTATGCTTTGGATCGGAGAACCTCTGGGTTCGATGCAAGGTGTTCCGAGTGCGCCATCGATCGACATCGCAGTTGACCCGCTCGAATGTACCAATCATGTCGCCAAGGATTTACCGAATGCGATGGCGGTTCTTGCTGCAGCCCCGCGCGGGACTCTGCTTCACGCGCCTGATTGTTACATGGACAAGATCTCTGGGCCAGCTGAGTTGGATGGTGTGATTAGCCTCGACGCTTCAACCTCGTACAATGTCGAGGCTGCGGCCTCGGCCCTTGGAAAGAAAGAGTCTGAACTCAATATTGTTGTAATGGAACGGCCGAGGCATGAGAAACTGATTTCCGAACTCCGAGCACACGACGTAAATGTCGTATTGATCGGCGATGGCGACGTTTCGGCCGCACTCAACGCGGCCGACCCAAACTCAGAGATTGACATGCTAATGGGAATTGGCGCAGCGCCAGAAGGCGTCATCACAGCCACTGCGCTTCGCGGTCTCGGCGCTCCATTTGAGGGTCGACTCGTGTTCAAGGACGAGGGCCATCGAGAGCGCGCAGAGAATATGATTGACGGTGATATTGAGCGACTCTGGGACAGAGATCAACTCTGTGCTAGCGATGATGCAGTATTCATCGGAACGGGAGTTTGCCCAGGCCGAACCTTCGGTGTAGAGGCTCTTTCGGACGGACGTTACTCGGTTCAGTCCGAGGTTATCGACGTGGCGAGTGGGGGCCACAGATTCGTCGACAATATCCGCTCAGCCTG
>CAXGBP010000166.1:0-2723 GCA_964007685.1 uncultured Candidatus Poseidoniales archaeon
GTGTTTTTTGTGGCCATGGGACTCTTTTTCTTCCATTGTGATCTGTTACAAACCGGACGAATCAGGTTTGTTCAAGGAGTCAAGGTCGTCATCATTTCTGGTCTTCCAACCTTATGTTCGGTTTTCATCACAATGGGAATAATCGGTTGGACAAATTATGAGGTGACGATGACTGTAATCATAGTCGGCCCCATTGTACTTGCCTTGGGAGTCTCCTATGGCCTCCATATCACCAATCGCTATGCTGAGGCTAAAGGAACTCCGCAAGAGAAAATGGACGAAGCTCTACAATCGACTGGAAGAGCCGTAATGCTCTCTGCAATTACTACTATCATCGGATTCATCTCACTCACATTCACTCCAATGAAACCAATTCAAACTGTTGGGTGGTCATTGGCTGGAGGAATCGTTGTTGTTTACATCATGACGATGGTTATGGTTCCGAATCTAACCATGATGTTAGATCTGAAGAAACCTTCACATCCACCTCCTGCAGCCTTCGTCAAAGCAGTAAATTTCCCACTTAATTGGTCGAAATTGACACTGGCGGTATTCCTCACGTTGATGTTAATCTCAGCAGGATATAATCGGCCGAATGTAGAAGAGAACATCGATTTGCTCGAAATGGCACCTCAAAACGTGCCTGCAGTAGAAAAAATGGGGATATATTCAGAAGAATTCGAGGCTGGACAGCCAGGATTCCTTTTGATTGATGGTGACATCAGTGCCTCGCCCACTTTCATCAATGACCCTACCGAAGTTAATGATCCGTATGATAATCTGAAAGGTATCGAAGAGCTTGAAGGAAAATGCAACCAAGTAAACCAGACAACGGCTGTCTCGATTGTCTTCTTGATGAAAGCAATAGCCGTCGGAGTAAATGTCTCTGGCGAACCAATTATGGAAATAATTGACGATACCCCATTGCCGGAACCAATCAAGGATGTTGCTGAACTCCTCTTTGACAGAGAAGCCTCTGGAAACGGATCATTCTGGTGGGGACTGGCTCTTCTCGATCAACAACCATCAGGTGGGATGGAAGCACAAAATTTCCTGATTTACGTGTTCTACAATAGTTTGACGAAAGAAATGCGAGAATTATTCATGTCAAGCGATTACCAACGGAGCTTGATTTACATCGATATGCCATTTATGGATGTCAAGAGCACCGAGGCCGCCGCTAGCCAGATTGATACATTCGCTGCCCAAGATACCAGCGGCGGTATCACTTCAACAAAATTGGTAGGCGTGGCTTCGGTAACTATCGAAGTCAACAATCTCATTGTGAGTTCGCAGTGGAATTCACTTGGATTCGCCTTACTGTTCACCGTGTTGACACTTGGATTGGTATTCAGAGATGTTCAATATGCGATTCTGACTACAATTCCTGTCGCATTCACTGTATTCATGCAATGGATGGTGATGGATTCGGGTGATGTAACATTATCATTGGTGACAGTAATGATAGGTTCGATATTGGTTGGCGTCGGAGTTGATTTCTCGATACATATTGCGAATCGGGTACGTGAATTAGGTGGGTCACTTGATGCGATTAGAATTGCATGCGCAAGCACAGGAATGAGTCTCGCGGAAGCAACGACGATAACCGCTCTCGGCCTTACCTGTGCTTGGTGGATTCCAATTCCTGCAATCAAACCATTGGTCGACGTAATCATCATCCTGTTGATTGTAGCAGCAATTTCAGCCCTTTTCCTTCTCCCCGCTATTTACGCACTGCTGGTAAAAGCGAATATCTCGTTGAGTGGGGGTTCTAACAATATGGCCCGAGCTGCAGGATTGCGCAGGACATTAACCCGTGAAGAGAGTAGTGTCATCGACGCAACTTTGGTTATGGGATCAGACGATGCATGGTGAGAAATATGGTGAATTATTGGCTGATGAAGAGCGAACCGCATGTCTATCCTTGGTCACAATTAGTTGAAGATGGTTCGACCCATTGGGATGGTGTGAGAAATTACCAGGCTCGAAATACCATGCGAGATGATATGAAAATAGGCGATTTGGTCTTGTTTTATCATTCAAATTGCAAACCACCTCACATTGCAGGTGTAGCTCGAGTCTGTAAGGAAGGCTATCCAGACCACACCGCTCAAGACCCTTCTTCGAAGTATTTTGATGAGAAGGCTAGCCCAGAGAATCCGCGATGGATGATGGTCGACATAGAGCCTATCAGACCTCTTGAAATAATTGGCCTTCCTGAACTCAAAGCAAATCCAGCCCTCGAAGGAATGCCACTCCTTGCTCGGGGACAACGCCTCTCAGTCCAACCAGTATCTGGAGAACATTTTGGCATAGTTTGTTCGATGGGCGGGGCCGACTCATCCACAATTTGAGGTCTAGATTTGACTTATTCGATCGTAGCCAGATGCCCTGAAACAGGCCAGTTGGGGGTTGCCGTGCAATCCCATTGGTTTGGTGCTGGAGTAGTGTGCTGGGCAAAAGCTGGAGTCGGAGCAGTCGCAACTCAAGCGATGGCTCTAATTGACCATGGGCCATTAGGAATCGAATTAATGGAAGATGGAGAATCTGCTGAAAATGCGTTAAGGAAACGTCTGACATTGGATGATACCCCCGAGATAAGGCAGATTGCAATGGTTGATTCTGCAGCAGGAGTTGCGGTGCACACAGGGTCGCAAACAATTCCTGAAGCAGGTCATATCGTCGGCGATGGATTCTCCTGCCAAGCGAATATGATGTGGAAT
>CAXGBP010000167.1:0-2689 GCA_964007685.1 uncultured Candidatus Poseidoniales archaeon
GGTTGAGGGTTATCATGGAACTCAGCTCCGACCAGATGGTCTCAATCGGTTTGGTCACCGGGATGATGCTGATTTCAGGCCTTCGAGGGATGCTTAATCGGAGTGGTTTGGTCGCTGCGGCGACAGTCGGATTTTCAGTCTCGTTGCTCGGCCATTGGACCTGGCTGACCATTCTCATTCTCTTCCTCGTCGTTGGTTCTTTGGCGACGTTGTGGCGCTACGATGAGAAGGCGGCCTTGCGCCTAGCCGAGGACAACAAGGGGGTTAGAGGTTGGAGGAATGTGATGGCCAATGGTGGAGTTGCGTCGATTATCGCCGTCGCTAATTATGCTCTTGACCAGCCCGATTGGGCTTACCTGGCTGCTGCCGCTTCAATATCCGTGGCTGCCGCAGATACGCTTGCTTCTGAGATCGGCAGCCTCGACCCTCGGACTCGCAGCATCATCAATCTCGAAGCTGTTCCAGCCGGCACCAACGGAGGAATGTCCGTGACGGGCTCTTTCGCAGCCCTTGCAGGAGGGCTGCTCATGGCATTCATGGCAGTCTCATTGTCTTCTGTAGCAGGATCGACGATTCCACTGATGACCCTCTTCACAGTTGTGACGATAATCGGTTGGCTAGGATGTCAAGTTGATTCGATTCTGGGTGCCGTATTAGAGAATAAGGGAATCATCGGTAAGCACACCGTGAACTTCCTCGCCACACTCTCTGGAGCCTTGATGGCAATCATCGTCCATTCGCGCTTCCTCTAAGAGGAAGCGAATTCTAATCCCTCTTGGAATCGTTATTCATCGAACACGAGTAAGCGCGGGGTTTGAATGCCGGTCGGCAGGGCGTTGAGTTGAGAGGGATAGCCATGCCGAGGCCGCGGATTCTGACAGTAGTGGTGATTCTGCTACTCATCGGGACTCTGGCGTCGAGCAGCACTTCTGCTCAAAGTGGAGAAGAATACGGTCCTGGTCTTGACCTTGAACTACCACAATCTCACAATATCTTCCTTCACGGAACCGAAGAGATTCCAGAGTTGCGGCGCGATTGGCCAATAGTCACCGGAATTCCTAGTGGTTCAGCGAGTTTCTCGAAAACGGTCGGCGCACCTCAGACACTGCTCGATGTTCAAGGCGCGCCGATTGAGGAAGCGTTTTCACTCAACGGAACAGTAGTCACAGTCGATCTCTTTGCCTCCCTCGAAGCAAAATCGCCGATTTGTAGGCAGACAAACCTGATTCCAGGCTCTCCAGCCGGTGCGACAACGAGTTTCTTCGTTACCTTGCAGTGGGGTTCGTTCACCATTTTGAATGGGGCTGCGACGAATGAGGTGACGATGGAGGAATCCTACACTCAGTCTCATCTTTTCCGAGTCGAGGTTCCTATCGGAAATATCAGCCTTGGTCCTGGGGATGTGCTCTCTCTGCAAGTTTCCGTCCAACACGACTGCGTTCAATCTGGTTCGCTTTGGTGGGGGACGTATGATGCTCGGAGTGGAATCACTTTCACCGGTGACCTGATTGATCCACAAATGCAACAGGTCACCGACTCCAATAGGATCACAAGAATCGAATTCACCCCAATTTCACCGTGGGGTCCCGACGACTTCTCAGATCAGTTCATCGAGGTCGTCGGACCAATGGATGATTACGAATCGATGGTACATGGATTCGGTCAGGAGGATGAGCGCCTCGAGCACTTTGAGGCTCCGCATTCATTCAGAGTGGGAGAGGCTAATCGGACGGTTCTAACTTGGTCGACCTCGAATCCATTGCAACCAGGATTGTACATGATCGATGCTTGCTTTACTCTCCAAGATCAGGACCCAGCTGAACCATGCGATGTTGTGGCGGTTCTGAAATTCGAGGTCGAGAAAGACCCCGAGGCTCTGCTTAGTGGCACTTGGGTTGCTGTGATGATTCCACTCGGGGTCATCGCTTGGTTGGGTGCCTCGATGCGTGAGGCGATGCTGCCGATGCCGGCCTATGCAGTAATTCTCGTTCTCGCTATCGCCAGTATCGGGCCAGCGATTCATTTGCCTGATATCGATGCGAATGCCTCGCGAGCCGACGGCGCTGCTCCTTCCTTCGCATTGCTCGAACACGGCGGTGACGGCTCGATTTCACTCTCTGAATTACTCTCAGAGTCCGACGCTGTGGTCATCGGGATGTATGTGCCGGGGTCGGCCAATGCGATTCGTCAAGCCAATGACTTCCAGATGGCCAAAGCCTTGATCGACAGCGATGTCGCCTTTGTTCAAATTGCGACTGGAAAAGGGGTCAGAGCTGTCGATTTAGATTCTCACGCGGCCATTATCAACGGTTCCTGGCCGCTACTGATGGACAAGTCCGATTCAAGCATAGGGCTGGCTTTCCCCAGCGGCGCCAGCGACGCTGTAATCATCATCGACGCCGCTGGATTCGTTACTGATTGGTCTCCGGGGACCTATTCCAGTTCCGAGATTGCTGACGCGGTAGAGGATGCCGGCAAGGGTTCTGGACACAGCTTCCTCGATCCGTTGACTTTGCTTTGGGGCACCGCGCTCCTACCAATATTCATCCTCGCGATGCCCCGCGAAAGTCGCTATGAGGAGCCCGACGAAGTTCTGCTGCCCGGCTCCGGAGTCCTGCTAACTTTGCTGGGAGCCGGATTTGGATTTGCGATTTGGGCAGTACCGATTTCTCTCATGGTGGTTGCTGGA
>CAXGBP010000168.1:0-2664 GCA_964007685.1 uncultured Candidatus Poseidoniales archaeon
GATTGAAAGTGAGAATGTCGCTGTTTGACCCGGCTTCGCACCGAGGTCGTCTCCGGTTCCAGCGAGGATTGTGTAGAGGCCTTCGATTCTCTCGACGATCGATGTAATTCTGATTGTATGAGATATTGTCGGGGCGTTCTTATCGAAGATATTCAAATCGTTGACGAAAGTTCCTGGCAAAGCATATCGGGCTCCTGACGGATTCATTAGGTCTGCGTCAACATCTTTGAGAGTCAGGGTGACTATCGTTGAATCTCCTTCCTCTCCGAAGGCTGCAAGATCCCATGGTGCGGACTCATTGAGCAGTTTCCACCACTCATCCTTCGGAGCCTGTAGGATGCCCTGCTCGTCGACTCTTTGTAGCGGAGTGACCGATAATCCAACCGTCACTTCAGATGTGCCCTCGTTTTTCAGTTGGAATTCATAGGTGATTATGCTGCCTGTACTCGGGTCGAGGGTGCGAGTCATTGCTTGCTCGAGTTCGAGAGGAGTTTCGGGTAAGGAACCGTCTTCCATCAGAGGAGTGATTCGCACTCCAATCTGAGAGATTTCCACGGTCAATTGGTATATGTTATTGTCTAGGCCGTTCGTCTCATCGTTGATTTCCGTGACGGAATCGCCGGTGTCGAGTCTGAGTTCGAGGATGTGATCTCCCGTCGTCTGGAAAACGTGCAGGAATGAGAGAGAGGTGATTGCACCTCCGGCCAGAGAATTCTGGTCGGAGGTGTAGAGAATGGTGCCCTCAGTAAGGTCTTCAATCTCTATTGTGTAGGCCCCGCTGTCTTGTCCTGCTTGGTTTCGCCATGCGGCTTCGACGAGGATTGTGTCGCCTTGCAGTGGGGCGAGAATCGAAGTCGAGAGTGATCCTTCGAAGACGGCGAGGTCTGGGGTATTCTCCTCCACTAACAGACCTGTAGCGACTAATGAGAAGCTCTGAGACATGCCTCCAGCGTGACCAATTGTAATCGTCCAAAGGCCACTGTCTCCCGCTGGAACTTTGATTCGTTCGACATTATTCAGTCGGTCGGCGGCACCTCCAATTGTTGAGTAACCACTGGCGAATACATTGCCAAGATAGACGGTGCCGTCGGGTGCAGTCGCCGAAAGATCGAGATCGTTGACTAATTTGACGGCTGTGTGATTAGAGATGGTTGATGCTTCAGAATCTACCCAAGCGAGGGTAATGTCGAGATCGGTTGTTGAATCAACAGTGAAAGTATAGACAAAGCTGTGAGCCGGGTCGAGTTCTCTCGAATCATCGTAGAATAGGTCGAGGGCTGTTCCATCGTGTGAGGGAGAGATAGAATTCGCCACGTCGATTTGCCCCCAGCCCTCAGAGGGGTTCGGAACATCGTTTGTGCCGAGGTCCTCGGCTCCGTTGATCAGAAGTGCCTTGATTAGATCCGAGCGTGGTTCTGTAATTCCCTCTACTGTCCTGAGATGTTGCCGAACCATCGTAGCCCCGCCTGCTGCGACAGCTGTGGCCATCGATGAGCCATTCAGAGTCATGTACAGAGGAGTCGAACCATCGTCGTGGGTCGCACTGGAACAGGATTCACCCTGCGCACTCTCTGCCTCCTCAGCTTGCGCCGAACAGAGCATGACTCCCGGCGCAACCAAATCCGGTTTGATTCGTCCATCAAGTGTCGCTCCTATCGATGAGAAGTCTGAGACACTACCGGCAGGATCCGAACCTGCTGCACCCGTTGTCGAGGCACCGATAGTCAGGACGTTCTTGGCGGAGCCGGGGGGAGTCACGGTGTTGGAACCGTCCGCGCCCAAGTCACCAGCGGAGAAGAGAACGAGGAATCGCGGATTGTCGAAGATGTAGGCATCGGCAGAGCGAGAATCGGAACTGTACTGGCCTGCGAGATTATCATTGCCCCACGAGTTGGTTTGGATTCGAGCAGAATTCTGCCAAGAGTGGCTGAACATGTCATACAACGAACCCCATCGAGCAAGCAACCCCGAAGAATCGACCTCTAGTTGGTAGAAGTGAAACGAGGCCGCTGGAACCATTCCCAGAGCGGACATGTCGCCAGAGCCATCTCCCAAGAGAGTTGCAACGACGTGAGTTCCGTGCCCTGAGTTTTGATCAAGGGCCGAATTATCAGGTCCGAATTGATGGAAAATTCCACGAATCCGCCCCTCAAAATCTCCGTGATCTGCGTCAAGTCCAGTATCTGAGATCGCGATGACCTCTCCGCTGCCGTTGAGAGTATTGCCCGAGTCGATTAGTGCTTGGCTGATTCCAGAGACGTCGCTGGCGACTGAATTGTGGATGGTAATTCGTGAGGCCTCATGAATGTGGAGGATTCGTCCATCCATTGCTAGAACCGGTAACCAGAGAGCGTTGACTGCTCGTGGTTGGCAAAGATAGGCGTCGCAAACCGCTCGAGGACCGAGTTCGCCGGAAATCGATGTAAGGTCTGCTTGCAAACTTTGAAGTTCGACCTGAGTGATATCTGGAGCCGGCGTCAGGTCGATATCCACCGTTATCGACTCTCTTCCAGCGAGTACCGCAACTTCCGGACTGACTCGCCAGGCGATTGGTAAATGACCAGCCCATCGGACCTCGTCTAGATTGCTGAGTTCACTGAGAGTTGTTGCGGCATCGAATTGCATCGGAATTCGAATGAGGATGGTATCGTCAGGAATGGTCTC
>CAXGBP010000169.1:0-2644 GCA_964007685.1 uncultured Candidatus Poseidoniales archaeon
GACGAGTTCCTTGACCACTTGGGCTGGACGTTCGACAACTTCACCTGCTGCTATCTTGCCGATTGTGAGCTCATCGAGTTGCTTGATTTCGACTCGTGTTGGCTTCTCGAGTTCGGCCATACTCATTCCTCCAAATTCTTCGATGCCGCCGTATTCTCAAGTGCGCTTCGCATGGCATAGAGGGCTTCGTGAGCTTCTCTTGGAGTCAGTGTGTCTGGGTCTAGTGATTCGAGTCGTTCGGCTATTTCACGCAGCACGGGGTCATCTTGGACGATGATTTCCTTTGCTGGTTCAGCGCTTGAAAGCGGATTGCTGCGAGCCGGTGGTGCATCTCCCGTGGGGAGCATCCAACCGTAGAGGCTCGACTGCCCCGCTCGACGTGATTCGGGTGTTCCATCGACTCCAGCACGCGCACCCTCTGCTTGACCTTCAAGGAAAATCAGCAAGTCGCGCGCCCGCTCGACAACTCCGCTCGGAAGGCCAGCGAGTGCTGCAACCTGCACTCCGTAGGAGTCATCACAGGGTCCATCTGCGACTGTGTGTAGGAAACGGATCTCGCCATTGACATCAGCAACTTGGACATGGATATTGACCAGCCCCTCGATTTCCTCGGCGAGTCCGACCAATTGATGGTAATGCGTAGCGAAAAGGGTTCTCGCACCCACACGCGTAGCGATGTCTTCGGTGACTGACCAGGCGATTGCGAGGCCATCGAATGTCGAGGTCCCACGCCCAACTTCGTCGAGCAAAACTAGACTTCGTGGTGTGGCTCTACGAAGTATGTGGGCTACTTCGATCATTTCCATCATGAAAGTCGAACGACCGCGTCGAAGGTCATCATGAGCACCGACTCGAGTGAAGACGCGGTCGACAATACCGATTCTCGCCTTCTCAGCAGGAACGAATGCGCCCGCCTGAGCCAAGATAGTAATGAGAGCGGTCTGCCTGAGATAAGTCGACTTTCCACCCATGTTGGGTCCGGTTAGAAGGAGGAATCGACGACGCTTATCGAAGTTAATTCCATTCGGTACGAAGCGCCCGTCATCTTCCAACACCGGATGTCTGCCGCCGACGATATCCATTGTTGAATCCATGCGGATTTCAGGTCGGTTCCATGAGCGCTTTCGCGCATGATGAGCGAAGGCGGACAAGACATCCGCGCTGGCGATCTTACGCCCGAGTGCGCTCAAAGTGGTAGAATGTGTAGCGACCTCGCGACGCAATTCAACGAATATCTCATGCTCGAGTGCCTTGGCCCTGTCGTCAGCGGTGAGAATAACCTCTTCCCACTCTTTCAACTGGTCCGTAGTATAGCGTTCTGCATTAGTCATCGTCTGCCTGCGTCGGTACTCTTCAGGAACCTTGTCGAGGTGAGATTTGGTGATCTCAATGAAGAATCCAAACTGCCTATTATGCTTCACTTTCAGGTTAGGAATGTCCAATCTCTCCCTTTCTTGTGATTCAAAGGACTTCAGCCAATCCGTACCTTCTCCAGCCTTCTGGCGGAGGTCATCCAATTGTTCGTTCACGCCGGTTTGGAAGATGCCACCGTCTCGGATTGTCAGCGGCGGTTCGGCGACAATCCGTGATGCGATATGATGCATCAGCGGGTCGAGATCAGTTAAGCCCTCGGCGCACTCGTGAAGCAACTCGGATGCGCCCTCTGAGAGCAAGCCTTGCAGGCGTGGCATCCGCTCAAGACAATCAGCCACCGCAACCAAGTCTCGGCCGTTTGCCCTACCATAGGCCAAACGCGTTGACAAGCGCTCCAAGTCGCGCATCGACTTGAGTGTCTCACGAATTTTGTCGAGACGGCGCGGCGCCTTGACGAGGCTCGCGACAGCCGCCTGCCGCGCAGCGATTCTCTCAGAATCAGTAAGAGGTCGCAGTATCCACTCCTTCAGTTGCCTGCGACCCATCCAAGTCCGAGTGCAATCGATTGCCTGGACCAGCGAACCATCCTTCTCACCAGCGAGAGTATGGGTCAGCTCGAGGTTTCTCAGGGTCGTCTGGTCCAGCACCAAATGCCCATCATCTGCATCGAGATGCACCTCTCGCAGAGGGACGACATCGACGAGGTGCAATCTCGCCAGATAACCAGCAGTAAGCCCACAGGCCTCCATTGCCAAAGGCCTGCGATCGAGATCAACTGAACCAAGATCAACCAGGTCTAGATGGTCTCGTACAGACTGGAGGTGCTGCTCAGCGCTGCCATCATGGACGCTCAGAGTAACGCGGTCGAGCGCGCCCAGCAAGGCACGCATCTCCTCACTCTCTGCATCGCGGCGACCAAGCACAAGTTCGCTCGGCCCCCATCGTTGCAATTCATCCCGCACGCGTTCATATCGACCAGCCCCTGCGTGCTCTTGCAACCAAGCGCGACCAGTTGAAGAATCGAGGATGGTGACACCGAGTCCGTCCCCGCGAGCCACAACTCCAGCCAAGAGGCTCGAGCCATCCTCACCAATCAGGTCCTCCTCGTAGAGTGAGCCCGGTGTGTAAACTCGGGTCACGACACGCTCAAGAATCTTTGAGCCCGGCCTCAACTCATCTTCCTGCTCGCACAATGTGACCTTGTGCCCAGCCCGGAGCATTCCTTGCAGGTATGTCTGAATGGAATGCCACGGAACCCCTGCCATTGGAA
>CAXGBP010000170.1:0-2639 GCA_964007685.1 uncultured Candidatus Poseidoniales archaeon
GGCCGGATTCATCGATTAAGAAGACCGAATCGAGGCCGGCGAGCGCTGGCGGACGCTCCATTATGAGGGCCTCTCCCTCGGGCGTCTCCTGCGCGACAATGGAGATGCGACCTGCCTTGTCGCGCTTGCCGATGAATGTCGCCCATCCAGTGCAAACCGGACAGAACCCATCGATTAGAACGATTGACTGAGAGCCAGTGGGCACTAGAATCAACCACCAAACCTCAAACGAATGCGATGCCTGGTTCGAGCGGGAAGGCTACCCTCGCCTTGCCACCGACATCCTCACCCTCACCAACAGGGTAAACAACGACTGATTCGACATCGAGAGCGGTAGCGATGAAATCTGCAGCCGCATTGATTACGCCGCTCTCATCCAAGCCGCTCATCACCAATTGCTTCTCACCATCCGACCAGGTGTGAATCCTGCCTCGGCGCTTCTTTGAGCCCATCGACAGAGTCATCCAAGTCTGGAAAATCTCACCTCGCAGAGCCTCCTGAGCAAAAATCGGCAGCGATTTGAGATGGTCCTGTCCCTGCCGCTTGA
This sequence comes from uncultured Candidatus Poseidoniales archaeon, assembly GCA_964007685.1. Taxonomy (GTDB): domain Archaea; phylum Thermoplasmatota; class Poseidoniia; order Poseidoniales; family Thalassarchaeaceae; genus MGIIb-O1. The sequence goes on from CAXGBP010000170.1 coordinate 548, forward strand.
AATCAAATTCACTAGCAGCCAAGCCGACCGCTTCACGTGCCAACTCGCCCTTCCAAGCGGCGGCAGTCTGAATCACAACTCCAGTAATTGGCGCATCCGAGTGGCGTTCGGCCAACCCGCGCAGATTGCGTCCAGACTCGATCACCCCGCGCAAGTAAGCCTCGCGCGCGAGCACAGCAACATCAGCGGTAGTATCACCAGCCAAGTCGGATGAAGAAGAATCGAATTCCATATCATGACTCGCGAGCATCTCATCCATCCCAAGCTCAGCCCAGAATTCCTCTGCGATGTGAGGCGTTGCCGGAGCCAACATCGGAGCCCATCCGGCCAAGAATCGCCGCGCAGTAGCCCTATCAGCCCCGCCGCGGCGCAAATACCACTGCCAATCAGCAAGCATCTCGAAATGGCTCGCCATAACTCCCTCACGCAAGCTGACATCCTCCATGCAAGCGTGCCACCGTGCCTGATTCACCCGCAGGCGAGCCAGTAACCATCCATCCATAGGACTTGGAGCATCTTCTAGCGCATTACCGGCATTGAAGGCGTCAATTATCGAACAGAGTTGTTTGTAATTCGCCAAAACTGCGTTGTCAGACCAGTCCATACCAGCCTCCGGATTTGCTCCAAAGAGAATGAAAAGACGCACCGTATCAGCTCCGAATTTTTCTATCATTTCGCCCGGACTCACCGTGTTCCCGAGACTCTTGCTCATCTTCGCCGAACGCGAACTCAAACCTGCTCCGCACGTCGGGCAATCGCCTCCAAAATTCTCGATGTGGTACTCCGTATTGCAGTCAGCACAGAACGGAGCGGGCGCGTTGAGCATGCCTTGGCAGACTAAACGCCCGAACGGCTCGCCGACCGAATTCATGCCGAGGTCGCGCGTCGCCTTGGTGAAGAAGCGAGCATACAGAAGATGCATGACGGCGTGCTCAATTCCTCCAATGTAGAGATCCACGCCGCCGTCTAGCCAGTAATCAACTGCTGCGCGATCGAAAGGCTGCGCGTTGTTTGCAGAATCTGCGAAGCGCAGGAAATACCAAGATGAATCGTAGAAAGTGTCCATCGTATCGGTCTCGCGACGAGCGGGACCGCTGCACTGCGGACATGTTGTGGAGAGGAATGATTCGCTAGCCGCGAGGGGATTGCCGCTCTCCTCCCAACTGAAAGTGACATCGAGAGGTAATTCGACTGGGAGTTGCTCGTAAGGTACTGGCACAACTCCACACGCCTCGCAGTGAAGCATTGGAATCGGCGTGCCCCAGAAGCGCTGTCGGCTTAGCAGCCAATCCTTGAGTCGGTACTGAACGGTGCCGTGCCCAGCTCCCTCAGCCTCCAGAGCAGAAATCACCGCGGCCTTCGCTTCGTCACCAAACAACCCATCAAACTGAGACTGGGTCGAATTGACCATCCAACCCAGACCATCGAAAACGGGATTCTCCTCAACACCCTCGCCACCCTCGCGTCGAGACAAAACTGGCTTCACCGGAATTCCGTATTTCTTGGCAAAGTCGTAATCGCGCTGATCGTGACCTGGCACGGCCATCACAGCTCCAGTTCCGTAACTCGCGACAACGAAGTTGCCAGCGTAGATTGGAACCTCTTCGCCGGTCAGTGGATTGATTGCGGAGCGACCGAGCGGAACACCCTTCTTTTCCTTCAGCATGTTGATTCGCTCGAACTCGGATAGTTTGGCGCACTCATCTGCAAGAGTGCGCCATCCAGCCTCAAACTCAGTCCCAGTAACAAGCGGCTCACAAAGTGGGTGCTCGGGAGAGAGCGTCACAAAAGTCACGCCAAAAATCGTGTCTGGGCGTGTCGTAAACGCCCCAATACTAGCGCTCTCGCCATCGACTTCACCGGCAACAGGAAACTCGATTTGAGCGCCATGAGAACGCCCAATCCAGTTGCGCTGCATCGCTTTCACATTCTCAGGGAACTCGATGTGGTCCAATTCATCGAGCAACTCATCGGCGTACTCGGTCATGCGCAGGAACCACTGAGCCATGTCCTTCTGAACGACCTCGAGACCACATCGCCAGCAGCGATTATTCTTCACCTGCTCATTGGCAAGTACGGTATCACAATCGTC
>CAXGBP010000171.1:0-2639 GCA_964007685.1 uncultured Candidatus Poseidoniales archaeon
CTGGCAAAGGCATCCCGCAGGTCGCAGCAGTCCTTGGCAGCTGTACTGCGGGAGGGGCATACGTCCCAGCGATGTCCGACGAATCAATCATTGTCAAAGGAAATGGAACGATTTTCCTCGCCGGTCCACCTCTCGTCAAGGCAGCGACCGGCGAAGAGGTCAGCGCCGAAGATTTGGGCGGCGCTGACGTCCACACCCGCGAATCGGGTGTGGCCGACCATTTCGCTGAAACAGAGGAGGATGCCCTGCGTATGGTCCGCAATGTTGTGGAGAATTTGAATATCGAGCCGAAGCAGCGTTTGGACGTTAAGCCGGTGGAAGATCCAGCCCACGATTCTGAGGATTTGATGGGCATTATTCCAAGCGATAATCGCACTCCATTCGATGTTAGAGAAGTAATCGCTCGCATCGTCGACGGGTCGCGATTTCACGAGTTCAAACCACGCTACGGGGCGACTTTGGTTTGCGGTTTTGCTCGCATTCACGGCTACCCTGTTGGTATCGTCGCCAACAACGGGATTCTCTTCTCTGAGTCCTCGCTCAAAGGTGCTCACTTTGTCGAACTCTGTGGACAGCGTGGTGTTCCATTGATTTTCTTGCAGAATATTACTGGATTTATGGTCGGCCGTGACGCTGAATCGGGTGGGATTGCTAAGGATGGAGCCAAGTTAGTCACGGCCGTATCCTGTGTTCCAGTGCCTAAATTCACAGTGATTATTGGTGGCTCTCATGGAGCTGGAAATTACGGTATGTGCGGGCGCGCGTATGACCCGCGATTCCTGTTTATGTGGCCAAATGCGCGCATTTCAGTGATGGGCGGCCCGCAGGCTGCAGATGTCCTAGCGACGGTCAAACAAGATCAGCGGGCCCGCGAGGGTTTGCCTCCGATGAGTGATTCTGAGTTGGAGGAGTTTCGTCGGCCGATTCTCGAGAAATACGAGACCGAAGGGTCACCTTACTACTCTACTGCGCGGCTGTGGGACGATGGTGTAATCGACCCACGTGATACTCGTGATGTGCTCGGTTTGGCGATTTCAGCGAGTCTCAACGCGCCGTTCCCAGACCAGAATTACGGCGTTTTCAGGATGTGATTGGATGGAAGCACGCGCACGGATGAGTGATGAGATGCCTGCCTCTCAATTGTGCAGTCTCGATATCGATGGCGCGGTCGCTCGTCTGACTATGCGTCGTTCGGATGTCTTCAACGCGCTCAACGTTCAGTTGATTTCGGAACTGATCGATGCACTTCGCTGGATGGAGGAGCGCTCGGTTGGCACCACACAAGTTCTCACCGACTCGGATGGTGCTGCGTACCTTCGCGTAATTGTCCTGCGAGGCGATGGCAAGCACTTCTGCGCAGGTGCTGACATCAATATGATGCGAGACGCTGGTGCCGCTGGCCCAGAGGCGAATCGTGCTGATTCTGAGCGTCTCGACCGTTTGTTCAATTCATTGTGGGCACACCCTTGTTTCACTATCGGAGCAATTCAGGGTGTGGCTCTGGGCGGCGGTGCTGGATTGGTTGCATGCGTCGACCATTCGATTGGCGAGCCTCGCACCCGCATCGCATTATCCGAGGGAAAACTTGGAATTCTTCCCGCCGTCATCGGACCCTATGTCTATCGCCGCCTCGGCAGCGCTCAATTCCGCCGCCTTTCGATGATGGCGAGCCGAGTCAGTGCCGAAGAGGGATTGCGAATCGGCTGGCTCAACGAGGTTGTCGATTCGCCGCTGGGATTCGACGAGGCGATTGACCGGGCCATCGGCGATGTGCTGACTACCGGTCCGATGGCCGTGGCCGAATCGAAGCGCTTGGCCATGACCTTCGATCGTTGGATGGCCAGCGACGAGGAACTGAGACTCTGGACTCTGGACAAGACAAGCCAGATGCGTGGATCAAGAGAGGGTCAAGAGGGTCTGTCCTCATTCCTTGAGCGGCGCAAGCCCGATTGGGCACCCGAAGAGTGAGGTGAGGCGATGATTCCTGAATGGATGGTCGGCGCTCCTCGTTCATTCGATACCGTTTTGGTTGCGAATCGTGGTGAAATTGCAGTTCGTGTATTGCGGGCTGCGAGCGAGTCTGGTCTTCGTGGAGTTGCCTTGTTTTCCGACTCGGATGCAGGGTCTTTGCACGTCGAAACTGCTGATGAAGCGGTTCATCTTCCGGGAGCGAGCCTGGCTGAGACTTACCTCAATGCTGAGGCGATTATCGAGGCTGCACGAAGCTCCGGGGCACAAGCGATTCACCCTGGTTTTGGCTTCCTCTCCGAACGGGCTGACTTCGCTAATGCTGTGAAGGCGGCTGGGCTGATTTGGATTGGTCCTCCAGCCGGCGCTATCGAGACGATGGGAGACAAGATTTCGGCACGCCGACGGATGATTGAGTCTGGCGTGCCGGTTATTCCGGGCGAAGAGATTGCGATTTCGGAATCGGTTGACCACCTTGGTGCGTTGGCTGCTGCAGCTGCCCGCGTGGGCTATCCGCTGCTGCTCAAGGCGAGTGCCGGTGGTGGAGGCAAAGGAATGCGTGCTGTGCACGAGCCTAAGATGCTCAGAACCGAGTACGAGGCGGCTGCTCGCGAGGCTACTGCCGCCTTCGGTGATGGCACCGTCTATGTCGAGCGATTACTGACCGGTGC
>CAXGBP010000172.1:0-2633 GCA_964007685.1 uncultured Candidatus Poseidoniales archaeon
TATCTTTGAGGACAAATTTAACCGCATCAGGCACTCAATTGGATGGGCTGAGTTGGCTCGACGATGAGCGTTCAACCGATCCCGCCTGGAGAAAACAATCTCTCCAATTTCTTTCTTCGCGTTTTTCACCGGCAGGCGATGAATGACATCATGAATTATGAGCATCTGCGTTCGTCAACCCGTTCCCTTCAAGGGAACGGAATGATGCGTCAATAGTATGAGAGTGCACAGAGCGGTCATTGCGACCATGCTTCTCGTCAGCGCTCTCTTCGTCCATATGAATGGTGATCTCGTAGATGATTGGGCCTCCAAACAAGTGCCTAGGGAACAAACTGAACCCTTGTCACTACTTGGTATCCAAGCCAACGAAGAATGGCTCGTTCTGCAAGTTGAATTTCCAAATAGTGCCTATTCAGAAAGTCGAGCCAGAAGTCTGCTGATGGGAGTTGGATCAGCCGAGGAATACATCGAGGAGATGACAGCAGGTTCATCCACCCTCTCAGTGACTCTATTCGACGAGGTTTGGGAAGCTCCTCAAGGCGTCAAGCGTTGGGGCGAGGATGTCGACGGCGAACGTGACCACGGAGCTGATGGAAATGGAGCGGAGACCCTTCTTCGAGAAGTAGCCACTGACATTCTTGCAGACCAAGATTTGAGTCGTTGGGATCTGAACAATGACGGCGTAGTAGATCGAATTCTCATCTTGCATTCCTCAGAACCACAGGAAAAAGGAGGGGGGGCCAATTCACTCTGGAGTCATTTCACTGGAATGCAGGACCCATTAGTTCTCGGCGACTGGTCCATTGAACACTTTACAGTCGCCTCAGTCAACTCAGGCCTCGGAACAATCGTCCATGAGATGCTCCATCAGATGGGTGCTCTTGACCTCTACGATGTTCACAGCGAATTGCCGACTAGCAGTTGGAATGGCATTGGAGATTGGGGCTTGATGGCGAGTGGAAATTGGAACGGAAATGGTGCCACTCCATCGATGCCTTCCTCATCTACTCTCGACTTAATCGGAGTCGACAGAAGCATTACCGTCCAACCCGATATTGATTCAACTCATTCGATTTCAGGTATCAGCGAAGGTGGTTCATCGATAGAGGTTGAGATAGGTCCTAACGAGTGGATTCGCTTTACTCTGCGCTCGGACGCCGGCTTTGACTCAGCCCTACCTGGTCACGGCGTCCTCGTCGAACAACAAGATCGCAATAACGGAGACGAGGCTGAAAACCTCGTCAATACAGACCCCGATTCGGCATGGTTACGGATAATTGAGGCAGATGGAGATGCTGCCCTAGAGAGAGGAAGAGACACTGGGGCAGCAGAAGATGTCTTCACCGAAGGCGACCAATTAGGTGCGACAGGAATGCAAATCCGCGATAGTCGCGGGCGCCTCGTGCCGTGGACAGCAAACATCGACTCACTTACATCCAGCCAAGCGATAATTTCCTTTGATTTCCCAAATCAATCCTCGTCGGTGGACATTTTACCACCGAGAGGCCCACTAGAGGTTCTCGGCGCAGAAGCAATCTTCGCCACCATCAGCGCCGAACAAGCCTGTAATTTACTGGTTGATGTCCACGCTTCAGCTTCTTCAGCCGAAGGTGGCCCAAGGGTTGTGGAGGTGCCTGAAGGAATTTCCACTTTCGAGTTACTGCCCGCCAGTGAGATAGTAGGGCCGGCAGGTTATTTGCGAGGCACAGCCGGTTGCGAAGGTGAAAGACAATGGGAAATCGACCTTGATTGGTATTCTGTAGGACACAGAATCGAAAGCGAACATCTCTCTGAGATTATTGCGTGGGACGAAGCATCACGAATATCACTCATAACTTCGTGTTCCGGAAGCGCATCTCGGACATATTCGATAGCGGTTGAAGGCGCACTTTCCCGAATCGCTTCCGTCCATAATCAAGGTGAGTTCGATGCTTGTCCAATCATCGAACTCGACATCGAACCTGCAGGCCTTTTGACTCCAGGAATGGTCGCTGAGGGTGAGTTGGTTTTCGTCGATACTTTTGGTCTTGAACAGCGTGTTGCAGTGACTTTGACTGCTCAATCCTCATTCAATGGTGCCAGTCCTCTAACTTGGTTAGTTCAGCCAAGTAATGCGATTATGATGATTATGTTACTCCTTGCGATATCGGCAGTAACTGGTGGAAACACACGAGCTCCTACTTCTGGCCCCTCTCCGCCTCAAACGCTCCCTGAGTCTGAACCGATCGAACGAGACTTCAGCGCCGATTAGGATTCGACCAGCGCGAATCCGCAGGCGGTCTTGTGACTGCAAGATAACACCAGTTTTCACCATATTGAACAGGATGTAACCAGATCTTGTTCACTCCGGCCGCCAATCTCGATGCCAAACAAGCCCCGCCCCAATCGTGAGGGGCTTCGGAAGGAAGGACCACGAGGTATGGTGCGTGATCTTCTCCAAGCGGCTTATCGTAACAGCGCCAGCGAGTACCATACTTGAATCCGGGGCGCATTACTAGGCCTCTACTAAGCAAATCATTCAGAATCTGTGCTCCCTCCGAAAGCGGTTCGAGACCATCGATAATTTCGCAAGTTATTCCATCGACATGCACCCCTGCCTCGGTTGGGACACCAAGTTGTTGTATGCTCCATGA
>CAXGBP010000173.1:0-2631 GCA_964007685.1 uncultured Candidatus Poseidoniales archaeon
AGCGAACCCTTGCCATTGGTTCCTGCGACATGGATTGAAGGAAATTTGAGCTGGCGATTCCCGAGGCGCTCGAGTAGCGCCTCGGCCCGCTCGAGGCCTAGCCTCATCCCTGCGAATCGAAGATCGTCGAGCCATTCTCGTGCATTCATTGTCTCACCTGAGCCGTCGGTTACAGCAGTGCGGGAACGGGTCAATGTGATATGGTCCTTGAAGTTCGTGGAGGGTGTGTCCGCTGAAAGTGAAAGTGTCATCGACATGATGATTGATCAATGGGAGTCGATGGCCGGCATGGCTGCGATGTTCATTGGGACCATCGGAATCGGTATGTTCATCCAGCCACTTTACGATATTCCCGAGGCCCGCGCTTTTGGTGAAGAAGGCACGACGAAATCCAGTTTCATTCTCTTAGAACTGGTGTTGATCGGCCTCTTCACAGTCGCCATCATATGGCTCGCGCGCAAGGGACTCGAAGCACTGATCAAAGGAATCGTCATGCTTGCGCTCGGCCTCAGTCTATTCTACGCCCTCCAGCCATTCACTCTCATCATCCTCTATCTGGCTGGCTTCGCAACACCCGCGAGTGTCGGTCTCAGCGCTCTAGTAATCACGATTGCTGGTATGGTAGCCTTGCACCGTTACCCAGAGTGGTATGTGGTCAATAGCGTCGGTGTGATGGTGGGAGCAGGAGTCATCGTGATGATTGGAATTTCGTTCGTTCCAACTTTGGTGATTATCTTCATGTTGTTAGCGGCGATTTACGATTACTGGGCCGTTCACAAGAGCAAACACATGCTGGAACTAGCTGATACGATGATCGGGCTCAAATTGCCGGTTTTGCTGGTCTCGCCCAAGGAAAAGGGCTACTCATTCCTCGACCAGGAAGGCGATATCATGCGCGATTCCATTAACGCGGGCGAGATGGCACCACCTCCACCCGGCTATGATGGTGTGATGGAGGCTGAAATAGTCGACGAAGCCGAAAGGCTTCGACCGAAGAAGAAGGGGCGAGATGCACTTTTCATGGGTCTTGGAGACGTCATTTTCCCTGGTATGCTGGTGATTTCAGCACTCTCTTTCCTACCTGAATGGGGCCCCGAGGTGTGGAATGCCTTCGGTCACATTCACCTCGCTCAATTGGTAGTCGGTGTTGGGACTTTGATTGGTGGTTTGGTCGGTTATGTCGCTCTGATGTATTTCGTCGCACAAGGGAAACCGCAGCCGGGTTTGCCGTTGCTGAATGGTGGAGCAATTCTTGGATATCTTGTCAGCGGCATCTACGCATACAATATCGGACCACTATTTCAGGCGATTACATTCCTGTGAGGCTTCGCACTCAGGCTCCTTTCAATGGGGCTCGGGTCGTGATTCCCCGATTCATTGAAGGCGGGGGGGCTGACCCTTCACTTCGATTGCCATGCTTGACATGACCATGTTCCGAGAGCACGCGGATGTGCTGAGGGCTGACCATGACAAGCGAGATTTGCCTCACGAACACATCGATGCGGTAATCCGCCTCGATGAAGAATGGCGTCAGACAAGATACGAGGCTGACCAATTGAGAAAGAAGCGGAATGAGGCTGCGCGTGGAATTGCGGCGGCCAAGAAATCTGGTGATTCAGCGGCCGCAGATGCGATTCTCGCAGAGGTGTCCGACTTGGGTGCGCAGATCGATGCGCTCGCCGAACGCGTTGATGCTCTCTTGGCCGAGCGCGATGCTGTTCGGATGCGTGTCCCGAATATCCTACACGAGTCGGTGCCGGTTGGCGAGGATGACCAGAAGAATACGCTCCACAGCTTGCATGGCGAAAAGGTCGAGTTGGGCTTTGAGGCGCGCACGCATAACGATCTAATCGAAGCAAATGGTTGGGTAGACCTTGCGCGTGCAGCAAAGGTAGCAGGTTCGCGCTTCTACTTCCTGCAAGGTGACCTCGCGCGCCTTGAGATGGCCTTGCAGAATTACACAGCAAACTTTCTGATGGAACGCGGCTACACACTTGTTCAACCTCCATTGATGATGAATCGCGAGGCCTACGAGGGTGTCACGGATCTCGCCGATTTCGAGACGGTCATGTACGGCATCGAGCCGGACAAGTACTACCTCATCGCCACCAGCGAACACCCACTCACTGCGATGAGGATGGACGAAATCATCGAACCTGCCGAGTTGCCGATCAAACTAGTCGGAGTTTCACCCTGCTTCCGACGCGAGGTCGGTGCCCACGGTTTGTCCGACCGAGGTATCTGGAGAGTCCACCAATTCACTAAGATCGAACAGATCGTCATCTGCAAGCCTGAGGATTCCTGGACTCATCACGAGGAATTGCTAACCAATGCCGTCGACCTCTGGGATAGTCTCGGACTACACTACCGAGTCGTCAATATCTGTACAGGTGATATGGGTACGGTCGCCTCGAAAAAGTACGACCTCGAAGCATGGCTTCCCGGTGCTGGCGCTTACAAAGAGGTAGTCTCCTGCTCAAATTGCACCGATTACCAAGCAAATCGCCTCCGCATGCGCTACCGCACTACGGAGGGTAATTCGGCGGTCCACACGCTAAATTCGACCGCCATTGCGACCAGTCGTGCGCTGGTCGCCATCATGGAACAATATCAGAACGAGGAAGGAACGGT
>CAXGBP010000174.1:0-2597 GCA_964007685.1 uncultured Candidatus Poseidoniales archaeon
CTTGGCACGGGTTATCTCGTTCACCCAGGAATCGGTATCCGAGAGCAGATCGACATGTATCTCGGTGACGGTGATGGTTTCCTCAACCAGAGCGAAATCGACTTGTTCACGCCTTACATAGAGAATCGCGCCTGGAATGATTCCGAGCGTGCGGGATGCTGCATGCTCGACCACGAGCCTTTCTCACCGACTAATGTCACGATTATTCCCAATCCACCCGCCCCCGGTCCGGTTACGGTGCGCAATGGCTCATGGGGTTGGATCGAAATCGTCGAGCTCGCAGGCCAAACCGACGGCCGCTCGACTCGCCTAATCGACTTACCGCGAACCGGCGCAGCAGTCGAGGAAGTACCACTCACCATCATTCTCCCTAGCCCATTCGAATATCGTTATTCAGCCATGGAAGAAGTGATTGAGGGCTCACCGAGTGAATTTACCGTCAATCGTAGCGCTGTTCCGGTAGCAAGTGATATCAGAATCAGCGTTGGTGAGAATAGTCCTCCAAATATCGTCGCACAAAGAATTGGTGACAGTTCAACAATTCCACTTGAGACTGCGACGACCTACGAAGCAAATTGCGTCGACAGCCATCTTGACGACACGGACATCAAGTGGGAGTTCCTCAACAACGGAACCACGGTTCTCATCAGCGATGAACCGTGGGTATCGTTCGTCCCTTCCGAGTACAACTACAGCCACGGGGAGGTCCTCAGCGTGACTGTCCATTGTCTCGATTCCTTTGGATGGAGTACCGATTGGTACGAGAATATCGTTATCGATGGGATTTCACCGACTTGGGAGGCTTCCTTCGCAGCGAATCCAGATGTCGGCGAGGCTACTGCCATCGATATCAGCGATGGAATCATCGAGGTCGGAAGCGAGGATGTACTAGACATCAATATCGTTGCATCAGATGATTCCGGCCTCGACACAACAATAGAAATCACCAGTAATCGCTCGAGCGAGTGGCGGCATGTCGATTGGTCAGAAATGACTGCTCAAGCTCGCTTCCCGCAGGGTGAAAAAGTCAACGGCTTGCATCTCGATATCGACCAGCGTCATGAGGCAAAACCGGCCACTACTTACAGCCTCAATCTCAAGGTCACCGACGACGCCGGCAATTCAGTATTCCACAAATGGACAATCCTCGTCCTCGACGGTGCTGGGCCTACAATCCTGCCAGATATCTACACCAACGGAACGCTAATTTCACCTGAGCATCCCGTGCGCGCTGGCGTCCCAATCCAAGTCAATCTCTCGAATTCCTACGACGATCTCGACTGGATTCATGACACCAAATGGACATTCATCCTCAACCAAGAAATAATGTTCGAAAATTTCAGTTTTGGAGCGATTTCGACCTTTGATATTGAGCCATTGGAAGCCGGTTCGCACTGGTTCATTCTCATGGCTTGGGACTCAAAGGGGAACATGGACACCCTGTCTTTCTCCCTCGCGGTACAACCCGCCCCAGGTGTAGACATACGCATCGCTAATGTCAGTCACTACGGGACCGCGACAGTTGGCCAGACAATGCAGGTTCATGTTACGATTCAGAATTTCGGTGGCTATACCGCCACCGGCAGGCTGTGCAGCGGCGAAGTCTGCTCTTCACACGCTAACATCCCTTGGGCGACATCAGTCGGTCCGGGGGTGGTTGGAGTGACATTGGATATTCCTTTGGAGCGTGCTGGAGAGCTTCCTCTGAGCTTCGAATGGGGGAACAGTCAGCTGAATGAAGAGGTTACAATTCCCATCTCTTCAGGAATCACTGTGAATCCTGATTCCGGACCTCTGCAAGTGGTTCTCGGTGTCTTCCTCGTGATTGCTGGGCTGGCTATCGGGGCTCGGATGCTTTGGGGCACCGAGCGGTTCGATGATTGATTTAGCCGATCTAAAGCAAGTATTGGTTAGACCTGCCACAAGTCCAGCGGACCGCTCGACTCTTGACCTGAACACGCGGGTGGGGTGGTATGGTGCTCCCGCCCGACCACGCTGACCGGGTGATTGCACAGCAACGCGCTCGCGTCGAGAAGGTGGCGTTGGCTGGGACTCTGGTACTCATCGCCTCTGCTGGATGGTGGCTTCTGCCGGCGATGGATGGCAGCGTCGAGATGTTACCGCGAATGGGGCCTGTTGTGGCTATCTTCGTCGCTGCCTTGATGCTGATGGATTTGATCGACCACGGCCCTGTTGAGCGTTCTCGGATTGCCATTGCTGCCGGTTTGGCTTGGCCGATGGTCGTCGCGCTCGCAATCGATTCGTTTGGGGCAGGCGATCGTGCTCTTGCGACTGTGATTCTCATTCTGGTCGCTGGAGCATTGCTGAATCATTGGCGGAATGCGCTTGGTGTGACACTTGCCACACGCAGACTTCGCGCCTTCTCGGGCTTGGCAGGGGCTGCCTTCGGGATTGCAATCGTGTTTTCGCTCGGCTTGGACATGCTCGTTGCAGGGGCCTTCGCTGTGGCCTGTCTGGGCCTGGTGGTGCCTGATTTACTAGCCAAGGATGAGGATCATGGGTCGAGGCAGGAGTTCGGAGCCGAATTGGAGGCTGCCGAGGCTCGAATGCTCGACCTGCGCTCAAAGAATTCCGGG
>CAXGBP010000175.1:0-2594 GCA_964007685.1 uncultured Candidatus Poseidoniales archaeon
AAATCACATCCGGGCTTGAGCCACTCGTTGGGTCATGCGCTGGTATGATGATGGAATTGATGGGAGTAGGAATGCCCCCACATGACCACGAGGACGAGTGGGACGAAGATTGCGAAGAGGATGACAGAGAAGACTGGGACGAAGAGGAGTCCGACGAATCCGACGAGGAAGAGCCTCGTGAACCACGCCATGCAGACGATGAGGATGACCGCAGGCATGGTGACTGGAATCCATGTGCTGACCATGATAGGGAGCACGATTGGGATGATGAATCGGACGAGCAGGACGAAGACTCCGACGAATCGGACGAGAATTCAGACAGCACCAATGATGCCAGCAATCGTTGATTGTTGAATGATTCACTCAGGCAGTCGCTCGGTCTTCGGACCGAGCATGAAGGCGGCTACCATTGCCCCAAGACCGAGCGCGAACATAGCGATGCTAAACCATTGATTGACAACAATGGACTCATCGAAAGACGGCCAGAATGATAGGATGTCCAGCGTTGATTCACCAAGACTCATCTTAGCGCCGATTGATCCGAGCACCGTAATACTGGCGAGAGCTCCAGCGGCGCAGACCATTTGCAACAGTCCGAGACGTGAATTGAGCCAAATCGCCGGCCCAAATCTCCATCGGCCTAGTAGCATCGAAACTAGAAATCCAATTGTAAGTCCTGTGAAGAGAAATTTGTTGTAACTCATCGCATCTGCACCAGGATCGCTCATCGCGTAAGTTCCTGAGAGAACTGAGAGGAAAATCAGCGGGATTGCTGCCAAGCCAGCGATGTATGCTGTCTTGTCAAGGTGGCCCCGAGCCTTGCTACCTCCTACGAAGTAGGTCGAGATCCAAGCTCCCAAAGCGGATGCGCAAGCGAGGGTTGCAATTCCTGTAGAAAGGCCGACTAGTAGATGATGGAATGTAATTGCATACATCACTGACCACCTCCAGCCTCGGGATCATCGACCCATTCTTCCTCGACTGGATCCCAAAGCAAATCGGGGTATTCGTCGTACTTCACCAAACGCTCACTGTATGTCGTTTCTGCCTCATCGGCGGTGCCCTCTGCTTCGGTTGGTTCGGGTGCGGCAGGGGCAGGGGCTGGTTCTGGCATCACTGCTTCAGCCGTGCTGGGGTCCGCCGCTTCGACCTCGGCCGTCTGGTCGAGGTCGTCCTTTCTTCGAGCGGGTTGTAGCATTCCTTGCAGATTCACCATGAGTGCAATAATCATGAAAGCGCCCGCGAATCCTTGCGCGCGGGCTCCCCACAAACTTCCATCAAATTCCGGTGGAGTTGTTCCCATCGTTAGCCAAGGCTGAACGACATCGAATTCACCATTCGATGTCGTGACCCGATAGACTATCCTTCCATCTCCCATGGTTGCCGGCAGTTGGACTAGCCATTCGTTTTCGGCACCAGCCTCAACGATGGCAGTATGAGATAACGACTCTCCCTCAAGCTTCCAATCGACGACGATATCGGTGGTATTCTGAGTCATCAGGCTCACCGGAGATGTGTCGCCGGTGACGCGATAATACGGTGCGATCCAATCCGGTGCAAATCCGGGCAGGTTCGCGGGCACAGGATTGACCTCTACTGAATGGGTATCCGAGACGCCGAGATAAGCCACGTCTCCAGGGTAACCGGCGCCGTGGTGAATAGCGACTAGAAGATCGACATCACCCGTCGTTTCGGGAGCGTTGAGCACCCAACTCAGGCTGACACTACCACTGTTCGGAACGATTACCTCAACGTAATTTGACGAGGTCCCGGAGGGATCTTGGATGATGTTCCAGCCATGGTCCTCGGGATGGTCGCCATTGCCATTAGTCGAGGAGAGTAGGAAGACTCCGAGGAGTCGTGAATGCGATATCTCCTCGATCTCAATCATGGTATCGAATTGGTATGCTGTGCCGGTGAAGGCTGTATTGCTCGACGAGATGGTGATGGTCGCAGACGAAGGCGCGCTCAACCCAGGGTCACCGTGGCAGGATCCTCCGCAAGTGAAGTCGCGATTACCGTCGCCCTCCCCACCGGGATTTGCGACGGTTCCTTGAGTCGCGAGTAGCATGGCCGCTATCGTCGCGAGCACGAGAAGTCGGCCGCGCATCAAGCATCCCTCCTGCGGCCGTACATCGTCAAGCCGATACTAGCAAGTCCGACGAGCAGCATGATGAGAGTGAGTGGAATCGACATGGATGACATCGATCCCGTCGGTTCTGTATCGACTGCGGAAGGAGCATCACTTGCATCCACGGTCGCGGTATTATCCAATTGGAACAACCATAGAACCTCGAGGCCATCAACCTCGACTGTCACAGCATAATGTAGGTGAGCAGCAACCGGAGCAGTCTCGCTCCACATCGTCTCGTCAGTTTCGCCAACCGCTTCGAGACCGGTGACCAATGCCTCACCCGCAGGTCCGTGTCCAATTGTAGTGAAGGCGCTGGTCGAGCGATAGACATGGAAAGTCGTAGCATCACCATCCCATTCCCAAGAGAGTTGTACCTCGCTGCCAGAGAGCGTCGCACTCAAACTAGTGACGGTTGAAACCTCACCGAAGACTATCGCTGAAGCCGAGAAGCCAATTCCAC
>CAXGBP010000176.1:0-2580 GCA_964007685.1 uncultured Candidatus Poseidoniales archaeon
GCCGCGCACAATTGGATGACTCCATTGTCAAGGACGTCCTCACGCAGACCAGTACTCGCTCGTGCTGTGAGAATGTCCCCAATCTCGGTCGCCCCATATGGATGGAAGATGAGATCTTCCTGACCGAGTCGACCTGAAACTCTCGGGTCAAGCAATTGTGTGAAATGCAAGTCATTGCTGATTCCGATGATGCAGCAACGCGAGTGCTGCAGGATTGTGTTGAGACTCGTCAGATTGTACAGAAGATTGTCACCTGCGCGCTCGACGAGGTTGTCGATCTCGTCCAGCACGATGATGTGAACTCCGCCAGCGCGGTCCATTCTTTCGACGAGGTGTTCGAGGACTCGATCGGTCGGCCAACCTGTGAATGGTATAGGCAGATCTCCACGCTGAGCCAAGCGACTCGCCAGAGTCTGCACTACTCGATAGCGCGTGTCGACTTGTCGACAATTAATCTCGTACGTGCGCACGGACTTCCCAAGTTCTGTCCCCTTCTCGCGCAATTGGCCGAGAACGAATCTGGTTACCACAGTCTTGCCACTTCCCGGGACGCCGTAGAGTAGCATGTTTGAGGGAATGTGTCCGTTGAGAGCGTCGACGAGATTGCGAACCAACGCCTCAACTTCTCTATCGCGGTGCGGGAGTGTGGTAGGTTCGAAAGCGTGGTCGAAGGCTTTTCTATCGAGGAAGAGGGAATCTTGTCCCAAAATCTTCTCGAAAATATTGCCGTCCATTTTTTATCACACAACCGCTGTCCATTCCATATTCGCTACCTCCCAGAGGTTCTGAGTCATCGGCGGCGAACGCGGATTCCTCACGAAGGCGTTAGAGGTAATGAAAGTTCCCGGACTGTTGTTGAGGTAGCGAGTAATTCTTAATCCTCAGTCATCCATTATGATTGCTACTATCGCAGGTCGGAATCAGGAGAAATTAACAGTTCAGCACAACGGTTTCCTACAATACTTATCACTCCGCTTTCATTTTCTCATCGGAATTATAGTAGATGAACCTGATAGGATCGGGAAGGCCTTTATTACCGCCTTAAAAAAAGTTTCAAATTGAGCGGGACCACTGCTTGAATGTGTCTTAAAAGCGGTTTGAGAATGTCGGTTCTTATTTATAGAAGAAAATAATCACACTCAATTTTTAACAAGCAAAAACCCACCATTCTCGTCGATTGAGAGTTCATCACCATCCTCGAGTTGTACTACATTTCCGGTCATTTCCGGCATCGTGAATCCTCCGCTTCTGCCCTTGCCATCGGCGTAATTGTGAGTCACTAATACCGTCGCTTCAGGATGGCGTTCGGCGAGGGCTTGCACCTGTCTGGGATTGTGATGATTAGGGCTGTCGACGAAATCTGGAACACCCATTTCGACGAGAATCACATCGGCTCTATCAGCTCGCGATTCGATGCCCTCACATGGCCCTGAGTCACCACAATGAAGCAGGGTGAATCCACTCTCATGGCTCAAGAAATAACCGTGTGGGTCAGTCTCCGGTGTGTGGACAACCGGGAATCTCTCGAAGCTCCAACCCGAATCTCCAATCGTTCCAGACTCTGCTTCATTCCAGACGATATCATTCTCCAAAACCTCGCCCAAACTCCCTGGGAATCCGACCTCACTGAGTTGTGAAAGCAACTCCCTACCGCCCGCTCGCAGGTGAACTGCGAGCGGCGAATCTTGCTTCGAAATGTAGTGTCGCTCAAGAATTAGAAACGGAAATCCGAACATATGATCAGCGTGCCAATGAGTGAAGAGTAGATGCTCGATTTGTCCTGGTGAGGTTCCGACACGTCGCAGTTGTGGAAGAACAGATGGCGGCGCGTCGACGAGGATGTTTTCATCGATCAGAACCAGCGCATGCAGCCTACCATTGGGTGAGAAGGCATTGCCTGTCCCGAGGAACTGCACGCGCGGCATGACCTGCGGAAGATGCGAACATGACTTGAGTAGTTCGGGTAATCACGCCCGCTACGCGGGCGAACTAACTCCCCCTTCTTTGATAAATGAACTTCGGCTCGGCGGGGCGCTGGTGAGTGTTTGTCCGATTGGAGCGCGAAGAATCCGTACGGCTCAAAGCTGACGGAGAATTACATCCTGAATAGTGAAGGTTCTCGCAAGGAGACTCGCCACATTGTCTTCGACTTGGGAGACTCAGGCCTTGAATACAAGGCTGGAGATGCCCTCGGAATTATTCCACACTGCCCACCAGAACTCGTTGATGATTTGTTGACGGCAGCCAACTTCTCGGGTGACGAGATGGTCGAGACTCACCTCGGCGAGGCCACGCTGAGGGAGGCGTTGGCCGACCACCTCGAAATCCACCGCGTTTCAAAGAAGTGGATTGTGAACCTCGGCAACCGACTCTCCTCCGATGATGGACCGGTGGAAATTCGAATCGCTCGCCGGCACAGAGTTTCGACTGAAGACGGAGCACTGCTTGTCGATTGGTCAGGCTCAGGTGAGGGCGAAGATGTACCGACCGGATACGAAGAGATTGGAGTTGCTTGTGATCCTGCAGAGGCTCTCTGGCGCGAATTGACCGAAAATGCTGACTCGATGGAGGATTACATGT
>CAXGBP010000177.1:0-2568 GCA_964007685.1 uncultured Candidatus Poseidoniales archaeon
CGAGCCAGTTGAACAGAATCGATTTCATCATCCGGCTGCGTCAAACGCTGAACCGCAGCCCCCATCGCATTCGACAAAGCCGCCGAAGATCCAAGCCCTGCGGCTGAAAATAACCCACTACTAATCTCCATTTTCAAAGGCACACCATCATACCCAAACACCTCATTCAATATGTGCGAGATATGTGGGTGACGGTGTGCTTCGAAGGACATGCCTTCGATGGTCCAAGAGTCCGATTCGGTCAATTCAACCTCAACCCCGGAATCGATGGCCACAGCCACCGCCGGATGGCCATAGACAACTGCGTGCTCACCGAACAAGATGCACTTGCCGGGGGCGAATGCCCTGACCATGAACAAGGGTGAGGGTGTGGGGACATGAGCATTTGGGATGGGCCGCAGTGAGGTAGTGAAGAGTTAGCGCGGAGCGGTTGATTGAAGGTCCGGTCACGTCTGCATGGAGCATTCAGGTCGTTGCCTGAAGGTGATTAGACATGGAGCACCCACTGCTTCAGACATACGGCCCGCTAGATGGGTGGATGATTCTGTTAATCATCGGTGGAGCCTCGATTAGCTTCTTCCTCTATCAGGTTCAACTCGCCACTCGTTTAGTGATGCTAGGTGCCAGCGATTCTCGATTCGATTCCTGGGGACAACGCATCAAGGAGGTTCTAACGGGTTGGTTGGGTCAGAAGAGAGTACTCGAAGACCGTATTGTAGGAGGTATGCATGTCCTCATGTTCTGGGGATTCCTGATGCTCTCCACCGATATGTTCGACCTTGCTACGGCTAATTGGTTCTCTCAAAATATCTTGCCAGAGATTCTGAATGGGCCATGGAATGGAATGGTCGAATTTGGCTACACTATCGCTCTAATCGGTTGTACGGCTGCGCTACTTCGTCGAGCCGTCTTCACTCCGGAGAAGTTGAAAGGAAAGTCACAGCTTGAAGGAAATTTCATCCTTGTATTGATTATGACGATCACGACGACTTCATTCGTTGTCGAGTCGGCTGAATCGCCATCGGCTTTCTGGGAGCCGCTCGGACACTTCGTCGCTGGATTGGGCTTGGCTGAGGGCGTCGTAGTCGCTGCTTATTGGGCGCACATGGTTGCGATTTGCACCTTCTTCGTGCTGATTCCTGTATCCAAGCATATGCATTTGGTGATGGCTTTTCCCAACGTCTTCTTCTACGATACTGAGCCGATGGCCAAGATGCGCCCGCTCGCGGTGAACGAGAGCGGGCAGGCTGTTCCGTTAGAGGATCTTGATATCGAAACCTTCGGCGTATCGAGTTATGAGGAGTTTAGTTGGAGGCAATTGATTGATGGTTGGGCGTGCACCACTTGTGTACGTTGCCAAGATGTATGTCCAGCTTACGAGTCCGGCAAGGCGCTCAATCCTATGCAGATTGTGCACGATGTTCGCGATTACGCGAATGAACACGCTCCAATTCTTCTGAAGGGAGAGACTCCAGAAGAGAGCATCCTTGACCGAATAAGCGCAGAAGCGGTCTGGGCTTGCACTACCTGCCATGCGTGTGTGGACGCTTGCCCAGTGTACATCGAGCATGTGCCGAAACTGACCGATTTGAGGCGCAATGCGATGATGGAGACGATGGAATATCCCGAAGAACTCAATGTCGCGATGGGCAACCTTGAGTCGGCTTCGAACCCATACGGCTTCGGCATGCACGAGCGCGGAAACTGGGCTGAGGGGCTCGACATCAAGATTGGTGAGCCAGCCGAGTACATCTACTTCGTCGGCTGTGCAGCGAGCTTCGATGAACGCAATCAGAAGGTCGCGCGCGCGACTATCGGTTTGCTGAAAGAGGCTGGATTGGATGTTGGCATTCTAGGAATGCAGGAAGGATGCTCCGGAGACCCTGCTCGTCGCGCCGGTAATGAGTACCTCTTCCAGATGCTCGCCGAGACCAATATGACGACTTTCCAAGAACTTGGCGTCAAGCGCATCGTCGCTTCCTGCCCTCACTGCTTCCACACTCTTGGCAAGGAATACGCCGACTACGGAGGAGCCGATCTCGAGGTCTTCCACCACTCCGAAATCCTCGCCAAGTTGCAGGAGGAAGGCAAGTTGCCCGATGTCGATAAGGATGGCTCAGTGACCTTCCACGACCCTTGCTACCTCGGTCGCATAGGCGGCATTGTCGACGAACCTCGTGACCTCATCGGAGGCGTCGACGTCGAGGTTGAGCGCCACGGAACAGATTCATTCTGTTGTGGTGCTGGTGGTGCTCAGATGTGGATGGAGGAAGACGCAGACAAGCGTGTTAACGAAATCCGCGCTAAGGAAATCGCAGCAACAGGCTGTGATACTGTGGCAGTAGGATGTCCATTCTGTTCAATCATGGTTAAGGATGGCCTAGATTCAGTAGGGGCTGAAATGGATGTCATGGATGTTGCCGAGATACTTTGGGAACAGATTGTCGCCAAAGATACTGAAATCCATAATAATTTCAGAAAGAAATCTCGTGGTTCCCGTTTCTGGAATTCACGAAAAGGCGGATTTAATTAAATTGGGATTTGATGAATTATGAGCGATTTGAGAAA
>CAXGBP010000178.1:0-2564 GCA_964007685.1 uncultured Candidatus Poseidoniales archaeon
CTTATCGAAGATACCGAAACGCCTCGGATTTGCGTTAGTGTCGACAAGGTGGATAACACACCAGCGAACCTAGCCCTGACCAACCCATTTTGGGAGTTTGAAAATGAGACGAATTTGACCGAAGCCGGCCCTTACGACGTTTGCCTTCGAGGACATGAGGGTGCTTTGCAGTCCTCGCCTTATCGCGATGAATACCGTCGCTTGATGGGGCCCGTTTTGGCGCTTGAATTCGATGATGGCGAGCATATTCTTTGGTGGATGCCGATTAATGGAACCGAGATTGAACTCAGAGTCTCAGACCAAGATTGGGACCTGCCCTATTGGCTTGCCTCAAACCTACCTTACACCATTACCTACGGAGCCACAGGCAATGCCTTCTGCCCCTCGAGTATTATTGTTCCAGAGATGGAGACGAGCGGTCCGTGGAATTGGACTTTCTCGGACCGCTCAACAATAATGATTCCAGCCGGTGACAATGGCGATGGCACTCTGTATTTCGAATCTGATGGATGGCTAGCCTTCTGCCAGATGGGGGATATGCTGCGATCGTATCGACTCGTCGAAGGAGAGGATGTTCTTCTGGTTCCTGGCGATCTTGATTCGGGTCTTACGCTGAGTCAATATGTCATCGTGAATCGTGAAAATAAATCGATGGACATCCGAGTTGAATGGACTGGGGACGCTCCCGACTCGGACGTCTGGGAGGTCAGCATCCCGGACTTCATCGAGGCTAATTCGGATGCTGTCATCGACATTTCACCGAATGGAGAATTGCCGTTGTTCCGAACGGTCTGGGTAAGTGTAGGTGAGGGCGAAATCACCGTTCATCTCGCTGCGCGCTGTCCAGTGGATGGCTGCGAGGTGGGCTGATGCGAATCGCTGTGCTCGGTGTCGGTGCTATCGGCGGAGTGGTGCTCGGTGCGCTGTCAGACACCGATGCTGACCTCGTCGCTGTTTCACGCGGGCCGGGAGCGTCGAACTTGGAAATGGTCGGTCTGATTATGCATTCTCCAGAGGGGGCGATTGAGATGATACCGCCCAATCGTTTCTTGGTTGTGGATAGTGAGGAAGGTCCTGTATCTGAGCAAATTCGAGAGACCTGCGATGCCGCTATTCTCTGTGGTAAGGCGGCATCGACTCCTGTTCTTGCTCAATTGGCTGAGGAGCTATTGATTCCAGGCGGGCTGGCCATCAGCGTTCAGAATGGACTTGGCCATCCCGAAATGCTCGCGCACCGACTGGGGCGCGAGCGCGTTCTAGGAGGCTCGATTACTCACGGCGCTTGGCGCGATGGTGAAGGCGAGGTGCATTGGGTTGGTCGTGGCGCCGTACGTTTGGGCAATCTCGACGGAGGTGAGCCAGGAGAGGTTGCAGCTGGCCTTGTGGCTGCGCTGAATGATGCTGGATTGGAACCGATTTGGTCGGAAGATGTCCCGATTATCGTTTGGCGGAAGTTGCTGCTGAACGTTGCAATCAATCCTGTTTGTGCTATCGCTGGTGTTCGCAATGGAGCCCTTGCAGAGGTGCCTGAACTGTGGGATCAAGCGATGGCTGCGATGGTCGAGGCTGCGGCTGTGGCTCGGGCCTCGGGTGTTGATTTGGGCGAGATAGATTTGGATTCTCATCTTCGTAAGGTAGTCGAAGCCACTGCCGACAATCGCTGCTCGATGTTGCAGGATGTGATGGCTGGACGCGCCACTGAGATCGATTCACTCTGTGGCGCAGTGGTCGAGCGCGGTGAGGCTGTTGGAATTCCAACTCCTGCGAATCAGTCTCTTTACGCGCTCGTCAAAGGTATCGAGAGATCAGGCGAATTCGCTTGATTTACTCGCAATCGATGTTGTAGTGCAGCCCGACGTTTTCGCGCCGAGCGATTGAGGCTTCGATGACAAGCTCGGCGCAGATAATCAGATTTCGCAACTCGACCATATCCTGAGTTGGCTTCGTAGCATGCCAAATAGGCACTACTTCAGAGCGGATTTGGGCAATACGGCGACTTGCTCTCTCAAGCCTAACATCGCTCTTCACCAGCCCGACATCATTTGTCATCATACTGCGCAGCGCCAGCAAGTCGCTGCGAAGAGCACCGTGTTCAGCTAATTCATCGAGGTCCTCGCCCCGCCAACGGGTGATGTCCTCGTCAATATCTGGCAGTAATTCACTCTCTGCCAGCCTGACAATATCACCTGCTGCTCTCTCGGAATAGACAACCGCCTCAAGCAGTGAGTTCGAAGCCAATCGATTCGCCCCGTGCAGTCCAGTCTGAGCAACCTCACCAATCGCATACAGCCCAGGCAGAACATGCCCCTCGTGAAGGGCTCGCCCTTTCTCATCGACCGTTACTCCCCCTACGAGGTAGTGAGCAGCGGGACGAACAGGAATTGGATCTGGGCCGAGGTCAATTCCGAGTTCTGCAACCCGGCTAGCAATCGTTGGGAACTCGTCCCGGAGCGCGGCGGCATCGAGATGTTCAGTCACCAGCAGGACATGTGAATCTCCGCTATTCTTTAACTCGCGATCTGTAGCTCTCGCAACAACATCGCGAGTATCGAGAGATCCTTTCT
>CAXGBP010000179.1:0-2543 GCA_964007685.1 uncultured Candidatus Poseidoniales archaeon
GAATTCTGCTGCGAGCTCGTCGAATGGCATCCCGGAGTCTATTCGAACCGAATCAGCGATACCGAGTTTCTTGGCCTGTTTCTCAAGCCTGCGGCGCAGGTTGCCGCGGCCGACGATGAGTAATTCTGTGTTCGGCCGCCGCTTCTTTACCTCGGCAAAGGCGCGCAGCAGAGAGCCGTATCCCTTGCGCGCGGCGAGTCGACCGACGGCAAGTAGGAGTCGTGTTTCGGTCTCACGTGCTTCGTCAGTCGGATAGAACATCTCGGTGTCGACGCCCCAATGGATGACTTCGCAATTCCAATCCGATGAGGGCGAGTAACGATCGAGAAAGTCAGACTTTGTGGCCTCGGAATTGGCGACGCAGATGTCCGAGCCCGCCAGCGCGGCCCTCTCAAACTTGGCGTAATGACCGGCGCTGAGAAGAATTGCTAGATCATTCGGATTTGCCCAAACAGCGGACTCCTTCTGGGCGGCGGCGGTTCTCAAGCCGTCTCGCTCGCCCAACCAGGAGCCGTGGAGGGAGGAGACAATCGGCGCAATATTTTCGCGGCAATCGGCGAACTGCGCCGCCGTCCACGATATCATGGGGCAGTGAAGATGGACTATATCGACCGCGTCGGTCGAGTGCAATGTCTTGAGGTCGGCAAGCGCGTGCTTGCCGTAGGACTTGGTGAAAGCCATCGGTGCATACAGCCAATTGACCTCTCGCACCGAAACTCCGGCTTGAACAGGAGACTGACCACCGCCTTTGCGAGTGATGACGGTAATGCGGTGACCCAGCTCGACCAAAGCGGCCGAGAGATGGAATACGGTCGAGCCCATTCCCCCCCACCTAGGAGGGTACTCGGCAGACAGCATAGCGATGTGCAGACCCATTCCAACCAAGCCTCGCTCTCCGAACGCTCATTTCAATCGAATGGGCTTCGCGTCGCGCACAATCCGTCTTGAGCAGTGCCACTTCCTCACCAATCTCCCATTCGAAGTGGCACGAATCGCCCGAGTCCGGGCGCCAGTATCATTCATAGCGGTCCGTCAGGTCGCCGGACTCGATTCAGATGTCAGAAACGCTACCTGTTCACGTCACTGTGGTCATCCCGACTCGAAACGAGGAGGCTGCCATCGTCGATACCATCCGCTCAGTCCCGAACGATGGCTGGTGCGAAAAGCTGGACTTCCTCATCATTGATGGGAACTCGACCGACCGTACGCGCGAGTTGGCCGAGCAAGAGGGAGCGACTGTGTATCTGGAGCCCCGCAAGGGCTACGGGCGCGCCTACAAGACAGGATTCGCGATGGCCCCCGGTCAGATTATCATCACCATGGACGCTGACTGCACTTACCCCGGAGAAGAGGTTCCTGCGCTAGTCAAGAAACTCATCGACGAGGACCTTCAGTGGATTACCTGCGACCGCCTACGCCGTGCTGAGGAAGGCGCAATGCCCGGCATACACGGCTTCGGGAACTGGGTCCTCTCGACCACTGCAACGCTGCTCTACTGGTACGGCGTACACGATTCCCAGAGCGGAATGTGGGTATTCCGCAAGTCGATCTTTGAGGACGAGCGGGTTCGCCCAAAACACGATGGCATGCCCCTTTCTCAGGAATTCAAGATACGCGCTCGACGTTATCTCGGCAAGAAGAAGACTGCGGAGGTCAGCGTTCCTTACCGGCCTCGCGTCGGTGAGGCCGAGATCAACACTTGGGGAGATGGTTTACTCAACCTGCGCTTCCTCTTCACTCATCGCCTCGGCTTGACCCGTCAAGTCACGCAATGGGGCCCCGAGTGATCATTCGCCGACAACAGCCGTGAATCAGTCCTCGTCAAACTCGTCATCGAGTTCTCTTGGATTGAAGGTTGACCACGATTCAATCATGTCAAGATCGCGTTGAATCGCCTCACTGCGCTGCTTCTGATAGGCCATACCAGCGAGGATTAAGATAACCAAAACGCCGATGAAATATGGTAGTCCACTTCCCATCAACCAAGTCAGGAGATTGGTCGATTGGGGCTCTTCAACTGTTAGAACTTCAACGAGGGCTGGGCTAGTGAATTCGCCATCTATCGCCCAGACCTCGACCTTGACCCAGCCAGCGTCCTCGATACGCCATGTGCCAACGTAGGTCCAGATTCCGTCATACGCGATTTCGTCTCCGCGCATACCGTCGTCTTGGAAGGTCAGATTGAGCTCATTGCCACCCTCCTTCATCACACCAAGCACAACTTGGGTAGTTCCGTCGGGATCTTCCAGCCTCACCGTGATTGTGACTTGGGTTGATTTGTCCAAGCCGATTTCCATTGGGTCGATTTGCATGTTGGAGAGGCTTGGCGACGAGGATCCAATCGTCAGGTTGACCGAGGTGGTTGAGGTGATTCCTCGAGAATCCTTGACCAGCAAGTTGACGCGGATTGGACCGGGATTGAAGGTGACCTCGATGATGTCGCGGTCGCCGAGCATAGTGCCATCGCTGGTAGTCCATTGGTAGAGGACGATGTCATCGTCATAATCGTATGACTGCGAGCCATCGAGAGTGAGTGTTGTTCC
>CAXGBP010000180.1:0-2538 GCA_964007685.1 uncultured Candidatus Poseidoniales archaeon
GATTTCTATTCCTGCTAAGATCACAAGCCCTGGGAAGCAGAAATTGCCACCACTACGGCTGCGTGGACAGATAGACAGAGTCGACTTGCTTCCATTCGACGCCGAAATGAAAGCCCTTGTCGACGAATCCGGCTCGAATAGCATCGCCCCATTGAGGCTCGAAGGCAGCGATTGGAAGCCCCGCCGTCTGATCATTATACGCGATATCAAAACAAGCGAGGGCGACCCTCTCAAACGCCACAAAATAGGTTTGCTGGAGGAATTACAACTCGCCCTCTACGCCCGAGCTTGGGAGGTCGCCCATCCCGGCGACCTCGTTGTGGCCGCAGGAATCAGTGTCATTGGCCACAATACCGACCATTTTCTCGAGGTCTCGAACCATCTGGATGCTAATTCGGAATCTAGCAACTTTGGCAATACGAAGAAGCAACAGACACCCTCCCGATATCGCTTCCCAGACGAGGACGCTGAGAGCACAAGCGATCCATTCCGCGCTTGGTTAGCCCAGAGACTATCCTCAGCCCTCGAGGCCGCAGCGAGAGCGGCCGAAGGTCGAGTTCACCCAACACCGAGCAAGGATGCGTGCAAGTTCTGCCCGGTAACCTCGGTGTGCAATGTGAGACACAAGGGGGATGACCGATGAGCGAGGACTCAGATGAAATCACGCTCAACACCGGCCAGCGGCTTGCGCTCAATCTCGATTCACACATCGTCATCGACGCTGGAGCGGGAACTGGAAAGACGATGACCATCGTCGAACGCGTAGTCCAACATTATCTCGAAGAAGATCAGCGGGCAACCCGAATCCTCCCTCAGCCCGAGAGACCTCGCCGACTTGAAGGTGGCACAATTGTCTCACCGATGGCGGAGCGTAAGGATTTGCGAGATTGGGGTGGATTGCTCCCAGGAGAGGTCGTTCTGCTGACTTTCACCGTCGCAGCAGCCGATAAGATGCGTGACGAGCTTAGACAGAAAATAGCTCGCTTAGACGTCGGTTCCTACGGTTCATCTGGTGGTTATGATGCCGATCCACGAATCACCGACAAAGGCTTCCCCGAGCAGCTTCTGATGTTGGTTGAGGATGCTCCGATTGGCACAATTGACTCATTCTTCAATCAACTCGTCGCCCCATTCCGAAGTTTGCTGGGAGACGAACTGGGCGACGATGTGGTGACTGAATCTGAGATTCTACGCATCGTCGAACAGAGCATCAACACCCTATGGCGCCTGCCCAATTCACCGAACCTCTACGGCGATGCGGTCGATGCAGGAATTCCTGTTGCAGATGTCGCTGATGTCCTAGCAGCGCGCGACCGCATCTCTCAACATTATTCGGGTCGATACAAGGCGACGAAGATACTCAGCCCCCTGATATCAAAATCAATTTTCATTACTGAAAGTGAACGAGGGCTACTGGACTCGAATGAGAAAATAGACCCGAATTTGCTTCACGAGAGAATCATGTCTTCGATCCGTACAGAAGACATCGATGAAGTGGTCTCAAATTTCCACTCAATCATTTGGGATTTCGTCGATGCCACTCGAACGAATTTGGCCGGTCTAACCCCTAGAGGTCAATGGGAACAAGGAACAAGAATCGATGTATTGGCAACCCTTTCTGACCAAGGCCCCCCGACTGGAGATTGGCAACGTTTGATCTGGTTGAGCCGTGTTTTCCTTTGTATTTCCAGCAGCCAATTATTACAGGATAAGGCGACTCTATTCCCTAGTAAAAAGTTGCCAAATAGTGCCGAATGGAGCGCAGGAATTGCCTCGTATAGTGCACTGAAGGATCCCTTCAAAGAGAACCTTAAGACCGTCTGGGAAGGATGCCAGAATCGCGCCAAGGACGTGATGAACTCACAGGTGGGCAAACGCGTCCGTCACCATGCTCGCCTTGCACTCATACTCGACCCACGGAGTGGGTCTGTTATACCCCAGGGTGCGCCTCAGACGCTCGAACATCTACCTGAGGAATTGCCCGAGCGTCTGCCTCTTGGTCGGCCGCCGCAGGACTTTGCATTCGATTTGGCTGCCGAATCTCGCAACCTCGACGATATCCGCATTGTGCTGAAAGGATTGACGGGAATCGTCGATGTGCTGAAGGAGCGCGATGAGGTCCACGAGCATCGCGACATCGCGTTGCTTGCAGGCGACTTACTACTCGCTAACTGCCCACGAGTCTGCCGTTTATTCTATCCGACAACAGTGATTGAAGCACTCGATTCGATAGGTGAGATGACATGGCGTGACGATCACATTCACCTCGCCTTTGCAGCCCTTGAAGCCCTCGAAGCGAATCCCAGCATGGCAGGTGAGGCAGCGGGTCGGCTGAGCGAAATCAGAGCGGATCTTGAGCGTCGCCACTCTGATTTACGCAGCATTCGGCGACGCTATCGAGCCTTCATCATCGATGAGGCTCAGGACAATTCACCTCTACAATGGCGCATGCTATCTCGACTCTGGGGACCGAGGGAAATACACTCAGGAGAGGTAGAGGAACCGGATACTGATTGGCAGCCAACGGTCTGCTATGTC
>CAXGBP010000181.1:0-2535 GCA_964007685.1 uncultured Candidatus Poseidoniales archaeon
GTTTCAGCGGAACAGCACGGAGCGGTAGCGAAGTTACTCACACTCGCCGAAAACGCCGATGATGACCAATTCCGGGCTGCCCTCAAGCGCGTTCGGACAATCAAGGAAGGCGAGGGTTGCCCTGTTGTCGGCTTGACAGGAACCGGCGGAGCAGGGAAATCAAGCCTCACCGACGAACTGATGCTCAGAATCCAACGCGACAATCCCGGAGCCAAAGTTGCTCTACTCGCAACCGACCCAACCCGAAAGAGAACTGGTGGAGCCCTGCTCGGCGACAGAATCCGAATGAATAGCCTAGCAGACGACAACCAGTTCATGCGCTCATTCGCAAGCCGAGCAAGCGGTCGAGAGATAGCAGATTGCATCGGCCGCGCAATCGAAGCCTGCCAAGCGGTTGGCTTCGACCTCATCATCGTAGAAACCAGTGGCATAGGTCAGGGTAACGATGCCATTACCGAGGTAGCAGACCTCTCGATGTATGTCACAACCAGAGAGTACGGAGCCCCATCTCAACTCGAGAAATTAGCCGCCCTCGACTTCGCAGACCTCGTAGTCCTCAACAAATTCGACCGCCCAGGAGCTGAGGATGCACTCGCAGAAATCCGCAAGCAATTCAAGCGCAACCGAGAGATGTGGGACGCCAAGAACGAGGACCTCCCTGTAGTTCCGACAATCGCAAGCCAATTCGCAGACGCGGGAGTAGACCTGCTTTGGCACAAGTTGGCAATCCTCCTCAACGAGAAGCACAACCAATCCTTCCAAGCGACAGAAGCCCGCCTCGGCGCGGACGGACTGCCCCACCGATCAGCACCAATTCCACCCGAGCGCCAGGGCTACCTCGCAGAAGTCGCGGCCTCGGTCAGAGATTACCATGCCCGCACGCAAGAAGCATCCCGCAACGTGCGCCTCGTCCAGCAACTGGAAGCAGCAGCGAATCAAATGCGCAAATCCAACCGACTCACCTCGGCAGCCGACCTTACAGCCGAAGCAGAAGAAATCCGCAAGCGAGTCCCAGAGAGCGCTTGGGAAGTTCTCAGTGAGTTCGACGAGCGAGCCCAAGCCTACCGCTCAGGACAAGCATCCTATACGGTCCGAGGCAAAGAGATTCCAGTGGATACCACAACCGAAACACTCAGTGGCCTCGACATGCCTAGAGTAGCACTTCCGGACACCCAAGATTGGGGTGAGAAAATGGAGTGGATCCGTTCCGAAAACGTTCCCGGCGCGTTCCCATTCACAGCAGGCGTTTTTCCATTCAAGCGCGAGGATGAAATTCCGATCAGAATGTTTGCAGGTGAAGGCAGTGCCGAGCGCACCAACAAGCGCTTTCATTTCCTCTCCGAAGGCCAGCCATTCAACCGACTCAGCACGGCCTTCGACTCACCTTCACTTTACGGCAGAGACCCGCAGACCCGGCTCGACATCTTCGGGAAGGTCTGCGAATCAGGAGTCAGCATTTCAACCGTTGACGAGATGGAAATGCTCTTCGAAGGCTTCGATTTGTGCGCCCCGAACACTTCCACCTCGAAGACCATCAATGGCAATTATTGGTGGCACTTGGCTGCTTTCTTCAACGTCGCGATAAAACAGCAAAACCGCTTATTCGAAAGCGAGAATGGAAGGCCCCCGAATGATGCAGAGAAGGCGGAGATTAAGGCGAGGGCTTTGAGCACGGTACGCGGCACAGTGCAAGCCGACCAACTCAAGGAATCGATGGGACAAAACACTCTAGTTTTCAATCTCGACACAGCTCTCAGAATGATGGGTGATGTCGCCGAATTCTACGTCCAAAACAATGTCCGCAACCACTACTTCGTATCTATCTCGGGCTACCACATCGCCGAAGCCGGAGCGAACCCGATTACGCAGGCTGCGCTGACGCTGAGCAACGGCCTGACCTACGTCGAATTGTTCCGAGCCCGTGGGCTCGACCCCGACAAATTCCTGCGTAATTTCAGTTGGTTCTTCTCGAATGGAATGGATCCTGAATACGCTGTGATCGGACGGGTCGCGCGGAGGATTTGGTCAATTGCGATGCGGGATATCTACGGTGTTGGGCATCGCGGTCAGCAACTGAAATATCACATTCAATCGAGTGGGCGAAGTCTGCACGCTCAGGAATTCACTTTCAACGATTACAGGACTACTCTGCAGGCGCTTTACGCACTGGCTGACAATGCCAACTCGCTGCACACGAATTCGCGCGACGAGGCCTTTGGAACTCCTACAGAAGAGACCGTGCGCGATTCGATGGCGATCCAGATGATTCTCTCAAAGGAATACGGATTGCTCGCCAATGAGAATCCGATGCAAGGCTCGCATCTGTCGACTTGGCTTACCGACCGCGTCGAGGAAGAGATTCTGCGGGTCTTCGAGGAGATGCATCGACGCGGCGGAGTGCTAGGCTCTTTGGAGGTGAATTACCAGCGTAACCGCATTCAGGATGAATCGATGGTTTACGAGCATCGAAAGCACTCTGGTGAGCTGCCAATTGTCGGTGTGAATACTTTCATTAATCCAGATGCTGCAAGCCTA
>CAXGBP010000182.1:0-2526 GCA_964007685.1 uncultured Candidatus Poseidoniales archaeon
CGGACTGTGACGCGATCGCCAAGGGAGACACTCGCGTTCTTACGGATAATTCCGTCAATACGAATCACACCAAGGTTTGCGTCCTCGGGACGACATCGCCAGACGATTGCCGCGGTGGACCGCTCGCCTTCAATCTCAATGATGTCGCCAGGTTTGAGATTCAGTTCATTGTCGAAGGGCACTCGGGCTCTCCCGTGACCGACATCGCTCGGGATGGCCTTCGCCACCCTGAGCTTCAATTCCTTATCCGATTCGTCTGCCATATCGGGCCTCCTTGCAACCTCTTGTCAGCAACGGGGGTTGTTAAACCCACAGATAACACCATGTCGAATCGACCAATCTGGTTATCAGAATAGCCGTATGCGACCTCGCGTAAGCACGACTAGAACAAAACATCGTCATATTCGCACCAACCAACTCTCACTCCCTATGCGGTGAGTTCATCAGAGGTTTGCGATTCGCGCGCAATATGACTCACGTTCTCGAGACCGGTTTCGAAGAGATGGAAGCGAATAACCCGAACGGATCGCCCTCCGTGCGCGGATACAACATCATCAACGGAGAACTTACTCTCGCCAGTGACGGCGCCACCTTCACCAGCCACAACCCAGCATGGCTTGACGACTGCCTCGGCGAATTTCCACTCTCGACGAAATCTGATGTTCACGATGCGCTCGCAGCCGCTCGCGCAGCCTTCCCTGGCTGGGCAGCGACTCCAGCACCGACCCGTGGCCAAGTGATTGGCAACATGGGTCGACTCCTGATGGATCACAAGGACGACATTGTACGCCTACAAGCACGTGAAATCGGTAAGACGCTGAAAGAGTGCGGCGGCGAAGTCCAGGAAGCGATTGACACCTGCCTATTCTTCCAATCCGAAGGCCGACGCCTCTATGGGCAGACGGTCAACTCCGAACTGCCGGACAAGGAACTCTTCACCTACCGCCGTCCACTTGGCGTATGCGGAATCATCAACGCCTGCAATTTCCCATCAGCAGTTCCATTCTGGAAGATGATTCCAGCAATCATGTGCGGCAATACCTGCGTGTGGAAGTCACCACAAGACGCTCCACTCCTATCATTCGCCCTCACTCGGCTGATGCACGAGGCAGGACTCCCAGACGGCGTCATCAACCTCATCCACGGTAAGGGCAGCGGCGCAGGCCAGCACCTCGTCGACGCAGTCGACCTCGGTATGATCAACAAGATCTCATTCACTGGCAGCACCCCAGTCGGAAAGATGATCGGCGAGATTTGCGGGCGTAACCTAGTCAGCGCCTCACTAGAACTCGGTGGCAAAAACCCGCTCGTCATAATGCCATCCGCAAACCTCGAAAACGCAGTAGAGGGAGCCTATTGGGCCGGCTTCGGAACAGCCGGCCAGCGCTGCACTAGCCTTGGCAATCTCATCATCCACGAGGACATCTACGACGAATTCGTTGA
Organism: uncultured Candidatus Poseidoniales archaeon; assembly: GCA_964007685.1. Lineage (GTDB taxonomy): Archaea > Thermoplasmatota > Poseidoniia > Poseidoniales > Thalassarchaeaceae > MGIIb-O1. The sequence continues at coordinate 1,444 of CAXGBP010000182.1, forward strand.
GCGCCTGATGGCCAAGGTAAAGGCGACAGCGGTTGGAGACTCAATGCGTCATGATGGAGTCCTCTATGGATCCATGCTGTCGGAAAAATACTCGACCGATTTCCTCAAGGGAATCGAAATGTGCGAAGCCAGCGGAGCCACGAAACTTTGGGGCAAAGGGCGCATTACCAACGACAACAAGCCTGAGAATTTCCAAGGCGATGCTAGTGAGGGCGTATACATGTGGCCTCACGTCTACGCCGATGTCACCGAGGACATGGATTGCTTCCAAGAGGAGATTTTCGGGCCGGTCGTCACAATCGTCAAGGCCAGGGATTTCGAACACGCACTTCACCTCGCCAACGCAAGTCCGTATGGTCTATCGTCAGCGATTTACACCAACGATCGCCTCGAGGCTTATCGCTACAAGACCGGAATCAAGGCTGGAATGACTGGTATCAACAACTCGACCACTGGAGCCGAGGCACACCTGCCGTTCGGTGGAGTGAAGGGCAGCGGGAACGGCACGCGCGAGTCTGGAATCTGGGTCATTGAGGCTTATTCCTACTGGCACGCTGTTAACGACGAACTCTCTGGAAAGTTGCAATTAGCTCAGATGGACGTCGAAGAAATCGAGCTCGAAGAAGCCGATGCCGACTACGCCGGCCTTGCTTGAATTACTTGCTTATTCGTCATCTAAGTGAAGATATCCGGACAAGAGAAGACCAGCCGCCATTACCATAGGTGGCGCCCAGTTAACAGGATCTTCCGTGAAGCCATAACCCAAATCACCAGCTGCAAGGAACACTAGTATGAAATTGAGGATATTGCCTCCTCCAATCGTCATTGCAAGAATTGCTTGAGATCTCCCCTCAATAAATTGGCCAGAAACTAAACAAATAATTGCGATGATGAGGTAGGTAGCAGCCCACGCTTTCTCGTAGAAAGCGTCGTTAGCAGTGTAATCAGCACCCCATCCCGCTTCCGCTGCGTTCACGATTTCAGCGTAAGTCAACAGCATAAAGAGGGTGAATAAGGCACCCACACCTGTCAACCACCACTTTGGTTGGAATATTGTCTTCATATCCATTTCACTCACTCTCC
>CAXGBP010000183.1:0-2525 GCA_964007685.1 uncultured Candidatus Poseidoniales archaeon
CCGTTGTTCCCGTCACCGCCGCCAATCGAGGTATCGATTGGGTCTGCGCCGCCGACGGTGCCACCAACACGATGTCCGTCGTCGTCGAGCTCGATATCGTAGAAGTCGGCGTAGAGGTCGATTGTGCGCCCGTTTTGGAATGTTGCAGAGCGGTTCAGTACGTCGAAGTAGCGATCGTCACCGAGGGTGAAGAGGTACTCAATCGGCACGCTCGCACCTTGGTTACAGGACTGAAGGGCTGCTAGTAACTCATCCACCGTCTGCTGGGCTTCGGGAACTCCATCGTAAGTGATGTCGGTGGCCTTGGTGAAGCCATCGCCTTGGATAATCTGAATCTCGTCGTCCATGGCTTGCATGATGTCGACATCGCCGAAGACTGCTAGGCCGCCGACGACAACGAGGCGGACATCGGGGTCAATCGCCTCGATGACATTGCGATATGGGTCGGCATGGAATGTGTCGAGCACTACGAGGTCGGCTGCTAGCCCGGCTTGTATTCGCCCTGTGTGCTCCGACCAGCCGATCGCGTCGACGATATTGGTGCTAATCGTCTGGACCATTTCGTAATCGGTGAAGATGTCGCCAAGGACATTCTCATCCCACCACTCGGCAGTCTTGAGTTCGTGCATCGAACTCTTGGAACCGCTCGGTCCCCAATCAGGTCCAATCATGATGTTCACGCCCTCCGCCTTCGCGGTGGCGATGTCTGTGGTTTCGCCGTAGAGAATGAGGTTCGAGGTCGGTGACCATGCTAGGCTTCCACCAACGTCACCGAGTGCGGAGAATTCTGGTTGTGTGAGGCCGGTACCGTGGATTATGACGATCTCGCCGACGAGCAGGTCATTCTCGACTAGGATATCGAATTCAGCCCTGCTCGACTCGTCAATGCCTTCTGCAAGATGAAGGAACCAAGCATCTAGTTCTCCGGAGGAGCTACCGTCCTTGATGTGCTGCCCTGCATAATCTGATTCTAATTCTGTCACCTTCGTGTGGATGTAGTCCTTGCCGAAGTTGTAGAGTTCAATATTGCGCGTTAGCATGGTCTCGAAGGTGTCGGTGTTAGAGGTCGAACCTCCTTGTAGTGCCGTGTTTCCACCCGCAACTGCGCGAAGTTCTGCGAAGCGCATAGCGGATGAGTCGTATAGTGAGCATCCCACATCCTTGGCATCACTATAGCCTGAGTAGGACTGCCATTGGTAGCGGTTATCCCAACCATCTGTGCCGTGATCCCACAATGGGATGATGTTGTACTTCGCGTGATTGTGCGGGTCGATGAATCCGGGGTAAATCGTTCCGCTTGTAGGAATCGAAGGAATGCCGTCAGCCGCCGCCGGCGCACCGTCAGTTGCGCTCCAAACAGCTTCGATCATTCCGTCGACGACGAGGATGCGGCCATCATCGATAACCGAGTTTTGTGATTCCATCGTCACCACGCGGCCTTCGAGAACGTACTCACCGCGGTGAATGTGGTCTTGAGGTGGGTAGCAATTACCCTGAACCACGCTACCAACACCGACCCAAGCAGCATCATTCGCACCGCCAGGGGTCGGCTCACCATCGCTCAACTTTACCCAATCCCCATTCGAATTGTAACCATAGGGGATGTCCCAATCAGAATCCTCGCCCTCGTAACTGACCGTATTTATCTCGTTCATGTTTCCGTCGAGAATACGGATTGTATCACCATCCCAGAAATCAAATTCAATCTGGGTCCATGAACGGAAGAAGGTGATGTATTCGCCCGGGGCTAGGATCGTATCCCACTTGATGCTACAAGCAGGGGAACCGCCATCGGCGATATCATCGAGCCACCAGCCGCCGATGTCGATGGCGGCGTTTGTCGGATTGTACAATTCGACATACTGGTCGTTGTAAGTTCCCATCTGACCATCGCCGTTCCAATCGGTACCATCGTAATTGGCATTATTTGGGGATACAAGAATCTCGTTGATGATAATTGAATCGCCGCTACCCTGCGCCGACGCCGTCATCATCGGTGTCAGCGCCATCATTAGCATGAGTAAAGTCAGTGTGAGGGCACGACGCATTGCATCGTAACGGCTCGCTTCTCCCCTTGAATCCAACCGTCAATGGTTTACTCCCTCAATCATAAGAATTCACAATGAATCTCCCCCCCAAATCGATACATCGTGATGACGAAGCAGCGAAATACTGACCGAGTGCGTAGCACTCGCGATGAACATGCAGCGCAGCGGCAGAGTGGCCTGTGCCGCCCTGATGGTTCTCACCATGTCATTCGCCGGCTGTTTAGGAGGTGGTTCCTCATCCGGCGGCGGCGAAACAATCCCAGATTGGGACAAAGACATGGCCTACATCGATAATCCCGTTAGCCACTCTGACGCCCGATTCTTCGATGTCGCTGCCCCATTCACCAACCAGACTTGGGGCAACGCCAGTTGGGCGGTCTTCGGTAATGAGGAGGGTGGAAATTGCTGCGAACATTACCTCGCCGCAACGAAGGAAGGATGGATCCTCAACTTCGGCGGCGAGTACCCAACCTGGTC
>CAXGBP010000184.1:0-2509 GCA_964007685.1 uncultured Candidatus Poseidoniales archaeon
ACGGAATTATCCGTAAGAACGCGAGTGTCTCCCTTGGCGATCGCGTCACAGTCCGTAAGGTCGAGGCGCAGCCCTGCACGCGCCTCGTGCTCAGCCCTGTGATGGCCAAGCAGCAAAAGGTTCGTTTTGGGCCAGGAATCGAGGGCTTCGCCCGACGTGGACTCAACAAGAGGCCCGTTGTATCAGGAGATCGAATTTTCATCCCGGGCATGACTCTCTTCGCAGAGGCTCTTCCATTCCAGATTGTGCAGACGAGCCCAAAGGGAATCGTCCAGGTCCTGCCCGATACTGAGATCATCATCAAGGAGGAAGCGGTTGACGAGGGTGAGGATGCCGAGGTCTCAAGCATCACCTACGAGGACATCGGAGGAATCGGCGAACAATTGCAAAAGGTTCGCGAGATGATTGAGCTTCCACTGAAGCATCCGGTTCTATTCCGCAGACTCGGTATCGACCCACCTCGTGGCGTCCTGCTCCATGGTCCTCCCGGTACTGGAAAGACACTCATCGCCAAGGCGGTAGCGTCTGAGACTCAGGCCCACTTCACCTCGATTAATGGGCCTGAGATTATCTCCAAGTATTATGGAGAGAGTGAGAAGCAATTGCGTGAAATTTTCGACGAAGCAACCGCGAACGCGCCTGCAATCATCTTCATCGATGAACTCGATTCTATCGCACCCAAGCGTGAGGATGTATCTGGTGAGGTCGAACGGCGCGTCGTAGCCCAATTACTGACTTTGCTCGATGGAATGCAGGGCCGCGAAAACGTCGTTGTCATCGGAGCGACAAATCGTCGCGATGCCATCGACCCAGCGCTAAGGCGTCCAGGTCGCTTCGACCGAGAGTTGGAAATCGGAGTTCCAGACAAGAATGGTCGCGAGGAGATCATCAATATCCATACTCGCGGCATGCCAATCAGCGATGATTTCGATATAGATTGGCTGCTCGACAATTCCTACGGATTCGTCGGCGCAGATATCTCCGCACTCGTGCGCGAGGCAGCGATGAAGGCTCTGCGCCGATATTTACCAGAAATCGATCTTGACGAGGAGCAGATTCCCGCTGAAGTTCTAGAAAAGATGGAGGTCAAGATGATTGATTTCCGCGAAGCTATCAAGGAGATTGAGCCAAGCGCTCTACGTGAGATCTATGTCGAGATTCCCGAGATTTCTTGGGAACAAGTTGGCGGTCTAAAAGAGGTCAAAGAGAGGCTCAAGGAAAGCATCGAATGGCCGCTTACCCAGCCTGAGATGTTCGATCATTTCGGAATTAAGCCTCCGCGCGGCATAGTGCTATTCGGGGCGCCGGGAACCGGTAAGACGCTGATTGCCAAGGCCATCGCTAACGAAGCCAAGGCAAATTTCATCTCAATTAAGGGCCCTGAGATGGTCTCAAAATGGGTCGGAGAATCCGAGCGCGCAGTGCGTGAGGTATTCAAGAAGGCCAAGCAATCGAGCCCGTCAATCATCTTCCTCGATGAATTTGAGAGCATCGCTGGAGTTCGCCGCACGATGTCGGGTGAGGGCTCGGACGTGATGAATCGCGTCGTCAATCAGTTGCTCTCGAGCATGGACGGAGTCGAATCGATGGAGGGTGTAATTGTCGTAGCAGCGACCAATCGTCCCGAGATGATTGACCCAGCCCTTCTTCGCAGCGGTCGCTTCGAGCGAGTCCTACACATTCCTCCTCCGGATGCGGACTCGCGCAAGGCGATTCTCAAAATTCACACCAAGGACATGCCTTTGGGCAAGTTCTCCATTGATGACCTCGCGCCAAAATTGGACAATTTCACTGGCGCAGATATTGAATCAGTTTGCCGAGAAGCCGCGCTCATCGCTATGCGCGCGGGTCGTAAGTCGGTCTCGAAGAAGGCTTTCGAGGAAGCTATCGCCCGCGTGCGCCCTACCATCACCGATGAGATGATGGAGTACTACGGCCGCATGGAAGGCATGCTCACCAGCGGCCTCGAGTCGGTTCGCCGCCGACACAACACGCTCACTGGCATCGAAGCGGTTTGAGGTGAAGAAATGCCGACGACATTCGGTCGGGAAATTCTCGGGCGCGATGTCGTCGATCAAGCCGCCGACAAACTCGGTGTTCTTGCCGATTTCAGAATTGATATGGCGACTGGCAGCATCACTGCGCTACTCGTCGCTTTGGAGGCAGATCTTGACCCAGCGATGCTGCCTTGGCCGACCATTGAGGGGCTCCTATCGGTGCCCATCGAGGAGATCGCTGAGGTCGGAGTGAACATCCAACTCTCTCGCTGAGCCGATGCAAGCACCGTTCAGCGGTGAATAACGGTCTTAAGTCGAAGTTGAGGCTCGTGAGTCGTTCCGTAGGAACGGTGGCTTGCAGCATGGCGGATTTCCGGGTTTGGATGAGACGGCTCAGGTCGAGGCAGTCTCGCCGTCTTGCAGTTACTACAGCCTTCTGGTTGATGCTCGGAATCCTGCTGTTTTCAATACTCCAGACATACCTCATCAGCGGAGAGAAGCAGCAATCAGCT
>CAXGBP010000185.1:0-2499 GCA_964007685.1 uncultured Candidatus Poseidoniales archaeon
AAGGATTGGAAAACCATGCCGATTCTGCTGCGAACCTCGTTAACATCAGCACTGGGTGTGTTAATCTGTTCATCGCGTAGTAGAATCGCACCGTCGGTCGGCTCAATCAAACGATTGATGCAACGCAGTACAGTCGACTTACCGGAGCCAGACGAACCGATGATCGCGACCGACTCACCCTCATGTACATCGAAGGAGACACCTCGAACGGCGTGAACTCCGCCTGCGTATATTTTGTGCAGGTCGCGAATTGCGAGAACGACTTGTGACATTCACGAACCTCCTGAAATTCCCAAACCCGGTATTCGCGACCAGTCCTCAAGACGCCTCAACAGCATCGCTAGAGTCCAAGTCACAACAAAGTAGGATATCATCACCAAGCCCCATGCTGAGAAGATTTGGAAGGTGGTCGCTACCATCAGCTTACCTTGTCGGGAGAGTTCAGAATATCCGATGACCATCGCTAGAGACGAATTCAACACTAGATTGACCATTTCATTTCCAATAGGTGGAATACAGATTCGAATCGCCTGTGGCATAATTACCAACTTCATTGTTCCAAGATATGTCAATCCAATACTCCGTCCTGCTTCCATCTGACCACTTGGAATAGCCGCAATTGCCCCTCGGATTGTCTCACACTGGTATGCGCCAGAGTTGAGTCCGAGCGTGAAAATTGCACTCAGGAAAGTGCGATCTCCATAGAAGAAGTAGTCGAGGCCGTCCAAACCAGCATCTCCGAATGCCCCCTCGAAGATTTGCTGCAATCTCATTCCCAAACTTAAGCCGAAGTGGATGAAGAAGAATTGGACAATCAAAGGAGTATTCCTAAAGAAATCGGTGTAGACCGTCGCGAGGGTGTTTAGTGGGCGTACCTTGAATAGAGGCCCAGAGAGTTTCAAATCCGCAAGACTGAATTGAATTCCCAAGGCCAACAAACCGATTCCGAGTGCAAACATTGCGAAACCTTCTGGGTCACCGACTGGTGTGAAGATGTACTCCAATCCCTCAAGACCGAGGGCTCCGAATCTACTACCTCCCGTGTAAATGAGCACCACCGAAGTAACAGAGAGGACCCCTCCTATGCCTTTGACAATGGGTAACTGAACGCCTTCGAAGAGATTCTTGAAAGAGGTTGGAGCGGTCTTCATCATCGCTAGAATAACTCCTATGAAGAAGCCGAACATAATTCCGAAGATGACGACCTTCACAGTGGCGATGAACCCACCTATTAGCATCTCATCGGCGTATTCAACGAATTCACCGAAGTCATTGTAATCTGGAATCTCGAATCCAACGCGGTCGTTCTCACCCGCGGATTCGGTGTAGAGGATGACGCCTCCATCGCCAACGACGATTCCGGCCAAGTAATCGAACATGGCGTGATCATTGAATGAAGTGCTCACGCCTTCCGGCAGAATGTTATCCTCAACATTGAGTCCTTGATCAAGACTCAAACCGAGGAATCCATCTTCTCCTGCGAAGAGAATCTTGGATGATGAGACCACGTTTAGAGAGCTAAGTGATACTCCTAGAGATGTATTGTATCCCATCGATTCAATTTCCCTCAAATTCCACTCGAAGCCACCGACAGAAGTGGAATAGAGAATCTGTCCCGAATCGCTGATAGCGAACATTCGGTATGGATTGAAGTATTCAACGGAGACTAGGACAGAATCCTCTGCTCCGGATGGAGTTTCACGATAATCCCATGACAAACCGCCATCGGTTGTTGCGAGAATCATGCCCTCGTCTCCGACGGCAAATCCATTCAATTCATCACGGAAAGAAACATCATTCAGATCTTTGTCGAAGACGCTGGTGCGCTCGGTCCAGGTCCCAGTTGAATATTCGAGAATGACGCCTGAATCTCCAACTAGCACCAGCGATTCGCTCCCTGTCACAGCCAGACTTCTCATGTCAGTACGACTAGAATCAAGAGTCTGCCAATCGGCATTCAGCCCCGCCATAAGATAGACCAAACCATCCGAGGCAAGAACTGCCATCGAATCGTCGAATGAATCGGCGGCAATTAGGTCGGAATCTCCCAGATTCACCTGAATTTCCCATAACAATCCTCCATCCTCACTCAATAGAACAGTTCCTGAATCTCCGAAGACCCAAACAGATTCACCATGAGTCACTGCCGCATTCAGATCCGCATCAGTACCTGAATCGACGACTTGCCATCCAGTCTCGATACTCTGACCGACAGCGGGAGCAATCGAGACGACAAGAAAAATGGTGACGAGAAGAGCAACCCTCGACTTTTCATCGAGAGCCGACCAGGAGAATATCCTCTCTATGCCGGGACGTGTAGTCGTCACAAGTCAGACGGGTCGAAGTCCGGATATAGACTCGACCCGCGTTGCATCGTACCTTTCACGCACGCGAGAAATTCTGCTCATGCGGGGCGTTAAAGACAATCAAATCCCTAAATCTCACCTCTGAAAATGAATTTGAGCATCAGCAATGTTCATCGGCGGCTGGCGCGGCAGG
>CAXGBP010000186.1:0-2498 GCA_964007685.1 uncultured Candidatus Poseidoniales archaeon
GAGAGAGTCCAGCGCAACATGGAGGCATTCATGACGAAGGTCGCTCCGGCAGTGAACGGAGGGGTCGAATGAGCGCGCACAAGAATGAGCGGCCGTCTAGTGTCGCCCCCGGCCGACCGGGGTCGGCCGTATTCCCAACTAATCCTCTCGGGGAGAAGCACGAGGGGATCGCCACCGGTCGCGATGTCGAATGGGAGCCTCTCGTCGATTTCCGCCGCATGGATGTCTCAGAGAACACCATCCATGGCGCTATCGCTTGGGCCCATGGAGACGAAATCATCCATTCATTCGGTGGTAATGTCCTCGTCTATGGACGCTCGATGATGAAACCGCTGATGATGAAACCATTCACCGACGCCCTCGATGAACTCGATTGGAAGCAGAAAGCAATCGCCTGCTCCTCACACAACGGCGACACCGAACACGTCGCAGCCGCACAATCACTACTCTCAGAATCCGAGTGGGGGCTCATGCAGTGCCCCCTCGACGTCCCACTCATCCAATTTGGACGCCAAGTCCGTCGACCTCGCCGCTGGTTCCACACCTGTTCAGGAGAACACGCAGCCATCCTGAAGGCGATGCGAAAGATGGGTATGAACCGCGCCGGCTACACACTCCCAAGCTCACCTTGGTTCCCGAGGTATCTTGAGGCCCTGCGCACCTACATGGGCAAGCCCGACTGGGAGCCGATGCGCGTAGCCAAGGACGGATGCGGCTTCCCGACCGTCTCAAACACCGTCGATGAACTGGCTGTGATGTTCGCAGGACTCGCAACCAACCGTGATAAGGACTGGATCTGGGAAGCGATGAACCGTCACCCAGACCTTATTGGCGGCTTCAATCGACTCGATTCGACTTGCCTCAAAGCAGGAGAAGGCAAATTGATTGCAAAAGAAGGCGCAGATGGTCTCCTAGGATTAGCAATCGACCATCCAGATTGGCCCAAGGGCCTTGGAATCGTAATCAAGATTGCACACGGCTGGAACTCTCAGGCGACTTGGTACGTGGCACGAGCAGTTTTGGGGGTCTTAGGCATCCAATTGCGCAACCCGTATCCACTGCACCGGCAGAAGGCGTTCATCGTCCCGGGAATCGTTCCAGACAGCTACCGCTTGGCCCTCGAGGAAGTAGTCACTTGGGACGAATGGGACCCCGACCGCGACCGCTTCTCTCTTGATTGGAAAGAGTATACTGCAGCAATGACTCGCTCCGACCCCTTCGCCAATGAGGGTAATCAGGAGGGTTGAATCTGGAGCCTGAGAAGTGCTGTGAATCCGGGTGCATTCCCTGCGAGCGGGACCGCGAGGGAGAAGCACCGCTCGATCTGCTGAATTACATCGGTGGAGAGTTTGTTGGACACTCTGGGAACGAGGCAGACGAGAACGACTGGTTGAACGTGCTCGAACCTGCAACCGGTTACCGGTTTGCACGCGTACCGTTGTCTGGTCCGGATGATGTCGATGCGGCTGTTATTGCCGCGCGTGCGGCTGCTCCGGATTGGGGGGCTCTCGACTTTGCTGAGCGCGCTGACTGGTTAGACCGAATCGCCGATGCTCTGGAGACGAAATACGAGGAGACCGCAGCTCTTGAGAGCCGCGATACAGGCAAGCCAATCGCACTGGCGCGCGCTGTCGATGCCTACCGATCTGTCGCCAACTTCCGCTTCTTTGCCGGGCTTATCCGCGAGAAGGCGGATTCGCCCGATGAGATATTCGAAATGGATAACGCGACCAATGTAGTCGTATCAAAACCGGTCGGTGTTGCGGCATTGATTACGCCGTGGAACCTACCTCTCTACCTCCTGTCTTGGAAGGTTGCTCCGGCCATTGGCATGGGTAATACAGTAGTTTGCAAGCCCTCCGAACTGACTCCGATGACGGCTAATCTACTGATGGAAACCATCGACGAGGTTGGACTACCTGCAGGAGTCGTCAACCTCGTGCACGGGAATGGGGCCGGAGCCGGAGGGCCGCTCACAACTCACTCCGACGTCGACCTTGTCTCCTTCACCGGCGGCACTGCCACCGGAGCCAAGGTCGCAGCCGCCGCCGCTCCCCAATTCAAGAAACTCAGCCTCGAGCTCGGCGGTAAAAACGCCAGCATAATCTTCGATGATTGTGACTTCGACAAAACCGTCCCAGGCGTTACCAGAGCAGCCTTCCTCAACCAAGGTCAGGTCTGCCTGTGTGGCAGTCGAATCCTCGTGCAATCGGGAATTTACGACGAATTCGTCGAACGATTCGTCGAATCGGTCGAATCGATGCGCATCGGCGACCCAAGCAACGATGAGACCGAGCTCGGTGCACTCATCTCGCCCGACCACCTCGCCAAAGTGGAGGGTTACGTGACCCTTGCACAGGAGGAAGGAGGAGAGGTTCTGACGGGTGGCTACCCCTGCCTTCCCAAAGAGTTCGAACACGGGAACTGGCTGGCACCGACGGTAATTGCAGGACTTCCACCCGACGCCCGCTGCGCTACCGAGGAGATCTTCGGACCGG
>CAXGBP010000187.1:0-2487 GCA_964007685.1 uncultured Candidatus Poseidoniales archaeon
AGAATTCCCATTCCGTAGAAGGCTCGAAAGATCGAGTAGGCAATGAATGACTTGACGAGTGGATTTGCGAGAAAGCGTTGCAACCTAGTCTGCTCCGCTTCAACCTCAGTCACAGAAGATTGGCTAATTCTCTCGCCTCCAATGACTAATTCTATCTCCGGCGACTTCTATTTCTCTGAATTGCTGCAAGCCAGCAGAACTCAATTCAGATTCTGCGAATTCAGTTCCACTTCCACTCAACTCGACCGGCGATTGACACAAGTGAGCTCTGTCAACTAATCCAGCCGCCAAGAACCTCCTCCATGTGTTTGGGCCACCTTCAACGAGAAGCGATTGAATTTCCCGGTCGCCAAGGAAAGCAAGTATGCGCGCGATTGGGATTTCGCCATCATCGGCAGCTAGTACAGCACGCTCAACGTGTTCTGCATCAGATTGAGGAATATCGAATGGCTCGGCGTGAATCAAAAGTGTAGGTGCCTCGCCATCGGTCAGTAATTTGCTATCTGCCGGGGTTCTGCCACTTGGATCAACGATTACGCGTGTGGGCGGTTTGCGTGGACCAATGTCAGGACCGCGAACTGTCAGAGCCGGGTCATCTCGAACTACCGTATCAACTCCAACTAGAATCGCCATCGAATCAGCCCTCATTGCGTGAACAATTTCTAATGATTCAGGAGAGGAAAAGCGCTGAGGTGGCTCCTTTGGATCACAATCAACTCTACCATTTGCATCGATTGCAGCCTTCAGCAACACCTCAGGTTGCATATGTTCGCACCAATGCATGAATTCGCTCATTTGCGCGGCGCATCCTTCGACCAGTAGCCCATTCTTGACCTCAACACCAGCCGCGCGCAGCGCCTCAGCCCCATCGCCGCGAACTGTAGGATTAGGGTCATCAGCGCCGATTACTACACGTTTCACCCCTGCCCAGAGCAGAGCTTCAGTACATGGTGGAGTTCGTCCGAAATGGTTGCAGGGCTCGAGTGTGACATAGGCTGTCGAGCCCTGTGTTGGCACGCCCTTCGCCTCCGCATCGGCAATCGCCATCTGCTCGGCGTGTAAACCACCCAAATGGTCGTGCCAACCCTCAGCAATGACTTCTCCATCGCGCACGAGTACGCAGCCAACAAGTGGATTTGGCATTACGCGATGGCGACCGCGCTCGGCGAGCGCGATGGCTCGCCGCATGAATACAGCCTCATCTTCCATGCTTTCCAAACACCGCGACCCTCGCATCACTCATCATTCCTCGCACTGCGAGGATTCAAGTCAGAATCCAATCCTCAGGCATTCATGCCTCGCATCGCCTGCATACTCAACCCGAAGGCGAGAGATGGAGTTTCTGCCAAACAATGGCCTGATTTTGAAACAGCTCTCATAGCTGCTGGATTCGAGGTTGACTTATTCAAAACCGAAGAACCAGGACACGCTGTCGAAATCGCAACAAAACTTCTCTCTGACGACCATAAAATGATTGTTGCAGTAGGCGGAGATGGTACTTTCCATGAAGTTGCAAGTGCGTTACGTGGAACAGGTCGGACGATGGGTATTCTGCCTATGGGCAGTGGAAACGACTTCGCGCGTGCGGTTGGAATACCGCTTTTTGATATTCAAGGCGCAGTCGAAACTCTCGCTCACGGTATCGATCACACGGTGGGTGGTGTGCGATGTGAAGGTCCTCCTTCACCTCATCACGACAATTTCCCAACTCCAAAACCTCACCCATGTAATGGCCAACCAAATAAGGAAGGTAACCATGTTCGATGGTCATTCCTTGAGGTAGATAGTGGTGTGACTTCAAGTGTTAATCGAATGAAAATAGAAGGCAAATTCAAGTGGATACGTGGACATAAAAAATACACTGCATTGGGAATTCGAGCAATTCTTGGTTGGAAGAGCCAGAAAGCATGGATGAAAATCAACGGCGCAGATGCAAATATTGTCGATATGCAGGGATTGTTCGTCATAAGTCAATGCGAAACTTTTGGTGGTGGTTTTCGAGTTGCTCCAGGGATTCACCCGAAGCGAGATTCTGCAACATTACTCATCGCCCTCGGTCTTTCTAAATTACAGATGCTAATGGTCATGGGGCCGCTGGAAAAAGGCACTCATGTTGGAATGTGGGATAAAATTACCATGGAAGATTGCCAAACTTTTGAAATTGGAGCACTTGATTCAAATGGAAATGTTTCAGCAGATGCCACTCATAATCCAACTCTATTCGTCACTGTAGATGGCGAATCTTGTCTGACTACACCTTGTAGCTTCGAATTCCATCCGAATCAGTTGATAGTCCGTGGAGCGAACAAAATTCCAAACGAATAATCACTTGATTGAATTGGATTTATTACTCACAAATACTTCGACTGGCTTGATGGCATTTGAATGCAATATAGATCAGCGCGGTATTCGCTTCCGTCGTCGTCTGGGAAACATTCTCTTAGGTATAGGATTCATCATAGGCGTCTCGTTTTTTCTCATCGACAT
>CAXGBP010000188.1:0-2482 GCA_964007685.1 uncultured Candidatus Poseidoniales archaeon
CGCTTTCTGCAGCGCGGATCGCTTTCGATTTGGTCGGTGAGGTCGTCGATGTTAGCGACCTCGCGCCGCTGATGGAATGGGTCGACAAATTGGATGGTGGTGCTGTAACGAAGGATGAGTACCTCTCAGACCACCCCGTTGTTTGGTTGGGCCGTGTAATCGGTGGCGATGATGAGGTGGCGCTGGCGATTCTTGAGGCTCTGACGCGGGGCGAGTCGGCTGAGGACATTCTTGCGTCGGAACAAATCGCCTCAGTGATGATAGCTAAGAGGGAGCGTTATGCGCGTGCGGATGAATTGATACGCGAGCGCTTGGAAATCATCGATAGACTCGCAGTGGTACGATTGGAAGATATGGGCGTGCGCTCAAACGGGTACCGCGTCACCGCGCTCGCCGGCGAAGCTTGCGATGCCTGTCTTGTTGTTCACGGGGATGTTGGAGCAAACTTTGGAGAGGAGGATCGATATCCGGTCTCAGCCTCTTTCTACACCAATTCATTTCTACATCGAGGCGGAGGAATCTATGATTTGACCCGCCTCGCAACCCGCTTTGACCCGGATGGTGGTGGTCATGCAAATGCCTGTGGTTGCCGCATCCAACCACTCGATTCGGGCGAGAGGGTCGAACGCGGAGTAGAGCACAGCGACATTGCGGCGAATCTTGCAGAATGGTTGTCGATGTGGGCTCAGCGGTGATTTATCCACCCCGCCGGCTCATCCGATGAGTTGGAGCAAGTAGAGGAAACCAAGGAAGGCATGAATGATGATTAGCCCCATCATCACATCCGATAGTTTACCGTGCAAATTCTTCACCCGTGCGAATGATTCACCAGCAGCCTTCTTCGCGCTCGTCTTGCGCCCAAGGCTCCACAAATATGTCATCAACACAAGCCCAAGTAAACCAACCCAACCATGGAAATGACCGGGGAGCAAGGTCGCGATTCCAAGGTCTTCGCCTGCAAGAAAAGCCGAGGCGATGTGAGACAAGAAGGCGAGGCTGATGACGGCAATAACCAGACGAAAAAGTCGCTCCCCTTCAGCCTCGTGGCGGCCGAGCGCGGCAACCCTTTCGGCGCCCTTCAGTGCAACGCTCTGTTTGCGCCAATCGCGCTGCCGGACAAACTCTCGGATGACGAGCAGTGCCGCGAAGGGGTGGAGTAGTAGAACGAACACCTCTGTTAGGTCCACGAGTCGTCGCTGCATTATGGAGGTCTTGAGTTCTCTCTTTGACGCCTTGCATAGCAAGGCGATGTGTTGATGTATGGAAGGACGGGCGAATGGCTCACCGGAGTGATTGGGATTGGAGGATTACCTGCTCGATTGCGTCGAACAACTGCAGCGAGCAGGCGACGACCCAGGTAGGAGAAAACTGGAGGTTAGACGCCCTAAGGCGTGGGGTCTTCTGAGCCGAGAATGGAAAGCTCTGGCTTTGCTTGCTGCTGATAAGACGGCTCCTGAATCGGGCGATCCCGATTCTTCCGATACTCGTCCGGCAAGAGGAGCTCGGCGAATCGGCCGGAGAGGTGGCCGAAGTGGCGGAACCAGTGCAAGGGATCGATTGGAGACTCCTCGGACGGTAATCGGTTCGAAGGAATCTCCCGCCTATCGACTCGCTGTCTTGATTGCTCAGAAGCAAAAGATGGGTGGTTCGTGGAAGAGAGAGTGGGACGAAGAGGCCACGACCTTGCGAATCGAGTGCGAATCGGGCGTTCATCCCGTTTGGGAAAGAATGGCTCGTGAAGCCCCGATTCTTGCTGAATTAGGTCGATTTCCGATCGCAGAGGAAGATACCGTGTCTGTCGATTCTCATGAATGGGTAATCCGTGCTGACTTTGATCCAATGGACCGTGATTCTTTGCTCGGATGGTTGGGTGCCTCTACACTCAATCTCGATATTCACCAAGCTTCAGCGATGCAACAAATCATCCGCGACCTTCGTTCCGGTAAAGCTCGACCGCGGAAGTGGAAGACTTGGATGGATCCTTCTCTTCGCGGATTGGGTGGTGATGCGGCGGTCTTGGAAGCGATGCTGCTCGCCGCAAGCGAGGACGTGGATGCAATTTCGCTCTTCGAGGCAATCGATTCCGAGCATGTTGCTGAGATCGCCTCGGCTCAATCTCAACTTCTCTCACTGAGATTAGGAGATGGGGGTGAGTGGCGGGATGCTGCTACCACAGATGGTGAAAATGCACTTTCCTCGGCGATTCGCCTTGAAGCATGGAAGAGATTCGAGGTGTATGAGGAAAGTGATGTCGATTTCTTGATGGGTGGATTGCAAACACTCAATGAAGCGGGCCTTTCCGCCCCCGATTCTCTCCGTTGGAGTGTCATCGAGGGCCTAGTTGGAGCCGGACGTTCCGACGAGACATCGGGGATGCTCGATGGTTTGGATATCGAGGGAGAGTCCCAGATGCGCACTGCCCTGAGTCTAGTCGCCCAAATCGGTGAAGGTGAATTGGTCGATAGAATCGCCAAGGCGATGG
>CAXGBP010000189.1:0-2444 GCA_964007685.1 uncultured Candidatus Poseidoniales archaeon
AAGCGTTAGTAATGCGTTAATGATAAGGTATTCAAAACGCTCTATGTAAAGCCTATACTCTCAAATACCTGTGTGAAAAACCCAATAAATGCGTTAAATCACATGCGAAGAAGCGTGAGGATACGTGAACATTATGTACTCATACGCCCGCGTATGTGATAATGGCCGAAAGGACTCCAAGCATTCTCGATCTGCCTCCATTGCGAGGCAACCCCTTCGACCTGCGGCCGATCGAGCCAAGCCGTGCAGAATACCTAGTCGGCCGCGACAAACTTGTCACGGAGTGGAGAGAGCATCTGATTTCTCAAACTCCGAGGATGCTCCTTCTGGTCGGCGATAGAGGCTCCGGTAGAACTTCACTGCTCAACACCCTCGCCTCAACTACATCCCGCCGACCATACATTGGGCAGTTTTGGCCCGAGGGGGACGACCCAGTTCAGGGTGTAATCCATGAGTTGTCAGTGCATTTTGGGGGGTTCGAGGTTCCGCCTACGATGCAGCAGTCTTCGGATAGGATGGTGGAAGTTCTTGACAAAGAGAATGGAACTCTGCCGTTGATAGCCTTCGATTACCCTGCTAAAATCGATCTAAATCCGATGCTCACACGCCTCTCTCCGTTACTCCAGAGGCTCCGCGCCCTAGTCGTGGTCGTGCTCACACCGTCCCAATTGGCTGGGTTAGATGATGAGGTTCTCGAGATGTTTGATTCACCTCATCATCTTCAGAACCTCGATGAGAGGCAAATTCAGGTTCTGTCAAATCGTCGAATCGCCCGCTCAGCTAATCAGAAGTGGAACATTCGCCCGAATCTTTTGCAGGCGATAAAACAGCATTCTGATGGTAATCCTCGTCGTGTAATTCGATTATTGCGCGATTTGGTCGACGAGCGCCACGACCCGCAGGAAGGAGGGGTGCTCGAGCAATTGACAACTTGGCGGGCGCCGCCAGTGCAGGATTCACCCCCAGTCGTGGCCGCTCCCGAAAAACCTCAGTCTGTTGCAGAGACGGTGGCAGAGCCTGAGCCGGAGCCGGAACCTGATGTGGAAGATCCTGAGGACATCACCTCCTATTCTCAGAAGGAAGAATCCGATGAAGAAGAGCACGCAGAGGAAGAACTGGGCGAGGAGCCTGATGACCTCTGGGACGAGGGCGAAGAAGAGGAATTGGTCGATGAGGTTGCGGAACCTCCTACTTGGAATGACGAATTTGAGGCACCTCAGGACATTTGGGGCGTCGATGATGCGCCGGAATCGGCAAGTGAAGATGAGGAGAGCCGATTCCATCAAGCCGAGTCTGAATCACAACTAGAATCGGAGCCTGAACCTCGGGAAGAATCAACCGAAGAATATCATCAATTCACTGAAGATCCAGCCTTCCTCTACATGGAAGAGGGCACTGAACCTCCTAAATCATCACGAAAAGGTGGTAATTTTGGCCGCCTCCTTGGTCGAACCATCAGTGCCAATGACCGTATGCCGACGACTGGTGACAACACTCCAATAACCGTTGCAGACCAACACCCCAGCCTTGTTCCGAAGGCGCCGAATACACCGGTGAGAGAGATGGCTCCAGAAAGCGTCGAGGACGAAAAATCAGCTGCAAAGATCGATACAAGCGTTCGTGTAGGTGAGGAGGAACATGTCTTCCACGATAATCAAGCGTTGTGGGTCGTCGATTCCGAGTCGATGTCTACACTGCCCGACCCGCGCGCCTACAAGCCACCACCGCAACAGCCCGAGCCGAAGGTGCAAGAATTCCAAACCGAGTGGTTCGTTGCTGAAGGGGAAGAAGCACTTCCCGAACCAGAGTTCGAAGGAGTCGAGACTGAGGTCCAGCCCACAGCCCCTCAAATTCACATCCCTGCGATTCCGACAAGCCCTCCGGCTGTAGTTCCACAGGCGATTAGCGCCACCGCTCCTGCTCCGATACCTGTACAGATTCCGGTTTCCTTAGGCCCAACTTGGGAGCCTGATGAGCCATTCAACCCAATCGTATTGCAAACACTAACCGAGGCTGAGAGAATGATAGTCGAGGCATCTTCCATGCGCGAAGTATCTCCTTCCGATGATGAATTACAAGCTCGCCTAGAGGTTGGGCGATCGCGTCTCTCGCAAATCTACAATGGAATGCGACGCAAAGGCTTGCTCTCAGTCCGCAAACAAGGTCGTACGCGATACTTCAAACTCAGTGAGGCTGCAGATCAGCACCTGCGCGGAGCGCCTCAGGGGGTTGTATGATGTCTGATGATGGTGCGACTGTCACGAGAGAAAAGGTCGAGAAATATCTCGCATTAACCGCAGAAGCAAGGGCGAAGGCTACGCCGATGGCCCAGACGGATGAGGATTCAGCCCGCCTGACTTCGATGATGAGAATGTGCGATGATTACCAGGCAGATGCCAAGCACTTCCTAGAACAAGGAGACTTGGTCCGTGCTTTTGGGGCGA
>CAXGBP010000190.1:0-2441 GCA_964007685.1 uncultured Candidatus Poseidoniales archaeon
GCCACGAAGCCCAAAACGAAAACGCCGATTAGCAAGGTCGCGCGTCCTTGCAGATGGGCAAAGATGGCGCGCAATTCGGCACGTGGTAGCAGATCGAGGGACTCAGCCACGCTGCTCGGTACCGACACTCATTGGTGAATGATTCGCAAGCCATTCCCGCATGAGACAGCAAGGACGGACTGCCCGAGTCCTCACTTGCGGACGATAATGGTCAACAGGTCGCCATCCTTCAGAAGGTGGTCTAGACCAACGCGTTGCCAATCGAATTTAGCGCTCGGCCCCTTCACCCGAGCATAGCGGAATTTCCGGACGAATTCACGATGTAATTTCACACAGACATCTCGAACCGTTGAGGTATTCTTGACGATTAGCGGTTCGATGAGGTCTGCCTCTTGGCCCTGTGGTTTGAGATAAATCGACATGAAGTGTAGATTGTCGAAAATGAAGTCCTTCATCGCCTCGATACCCTGCCCAGTCTTTGCCGAAACCGGTAGAACCGGCCAGTTTTCAGGCAACAATTCCCGGGCCTTGGTCAGGTCGTTTTCTGTGGCGAGGTCAACCTTGTTTAGAACAATCACAGCGTCGGAATAGACTCTGTTACCTGCGAGCGTGTCGACGATGTGGTCGTCTGTCACATTAGTTCGCAGTGTCACGTTCGCAGAGACGATTCCGAAGCTGCGGATAATCGCTTGAATCTCCTCATCTTCTAGATTCGTTTGTTCTAAAGTCGACCGCACGACGATGCCGCCACGCTCGGTCCTATCGATGAAAACTTGGGGCTTAGGCTGATTCAGGCGCATTCCAGCCTGCCACAACTCCATGTCCAGAATGTCGAAGTGAGCCCCTTGGAAAGGGTCTACGACATACAGGACCATGTCACATCCGCGGATCACATTGAGGATTTCCCGTCCGCGGCCCTTGCCCTCCGATGCACCTTTGATCAATCCGGGCAAATCCAGAATCTGAATGGTAGCGCCTCGGTGGTGCAGTACGCCGGGAATACAGGTTAGGGTTGTGAAAGCAAAATGGCCTGTGTCCGACTCGACATCCGTCAATTGCACGATCAGACTTGACTTTCCTACACTGGGAAATCCGACCAGAGCAACAGATGCATCTCCTGACTTCTTGACTTCGAATCCAGGCCCTCCCCCACTCGATTTCGCGTGAGCCTGAGCCTTCTCCTTGCGCTCTTTGAGAGCGGCAATTTTCGCCTTCAATTTCCCTATATGGCCTTGAGTGGCCTTGTTGTACTTGGTCTTCGAGATCTCCTCCTCGAGGCTCTTGATCTGCTCATCGATGGTTGCCATGACGAACGCTCCGGCCCACGTGGGGGATGGTTCGATGCGCTGGTGTGGAGTTCTTCAACCCGATGCCGAGATTCGCAGTGTGCGAGCGCGAAGTGTTCAATCCGAGCCTATGGCTCGGGTGAGCGTGGATTGGGTAAAGAATCCGGCTCTGCTTCCACTCTGGGAGAAATTGAGTTCGATTGCAAGGCGGTACGAGAACGTTCTCGATGTGTGTCGTGACGACCCTGGTTACTACAAATTGGTGAAGATGAAAACTCGCAAGAGTTTCGATCCATTTCTTGCTATCTGTATTCAGCAGAATCATGTCTCACTCTACTTGACTCCGCTGTATCTGCATCCGCATCTGACAGCTGGAATGCCGGCGGTTCTTCGATCTCGCAAGACTGGGAAATGCACTCTGAGATTCAGCGATGAGGAAGATGTGGCTATCGAGCATGTCTCTCAACTTCTGGATGAGTGCGTTCTGACTTGGCTCGATGCGGGGATGATACGTTGATGGAGGGTGACTTGTAGGGTCTACTAGAGGTGAGTGTATGGCTGATGTAATCCTTCGTCTGGTTGATTTAGCCGCCCTTGAGCGGCTACGTTCGATGAGTGTCGATCAATTGGTTCTGGCCTTTGAGAGCGGCCGTCTCGCAGAGGAGCGACCAGCGGGCGATCCTCGCTTCCATCGTGGATTTGCTGTCGATATCGAAGGAGATTTTCTTGAGTGGGCCGATGCCGCTGATGACGATTTAGATGCTGCGTCGTCGCTGATCCTTTGTGATTGGGCGAGTGTGGCCGAGTGGCGATGCTGGGATGGCCGTTTATTCCTCTATGTCGAGCCCTCGTTAGATGAGAGATTGGAGGATGTCGAAGTATTCGGTTCAGCCGATGTCTGGCAACGACTCGCGGGGGCCTTAGCAAGTAGTGACCGCGAGTCGTATTCGGAGTCGGTAATTCTTGATTGGATGGAGAGAAGGAAGGAATTAGGGGAGTCTCTGAACCCTGATGAAGACTCTCGGATATTACCGACGATGGAGTCGCACAGAACACTTACTGAGAGCCTGTATGACTTCATTGAATTGTCTCAAGACCCCAGATTGACATTGCTAATCGGTCGTGAATACCTTAGCCCAGAGGACTGGGTCCTCG
>CAXGBP010000191.1:0-2437 GCA_964007685.1 uncultured Candidatus Poseidoniales archaeon
GAAATCCTCACAAGAGTCCATTCGAAATGGCCCAGCCAACTGTACGGCTTGGAATTCTGAGATTATTTCCAGAGGGGAGAACGGAGCCTCGGAGTAAAAGTGAACACACCACCCATGACCATGAGCACTAGGAAGCTGAAGAATAACTGCAAATCTCCGAAAGGCAGTGGGTAACCGGCGACCTCAAAGATCATCTTACAAAGTGGCACATTAATTGGTAGGAAGATGAAGAGCATCGCAACACCGAGTCGCTGTCGAGGAAGCACGAACTAGCGACTCGACAACCCCTTTTGAAATCCGGAGGTGTGTGAGCCTCGACTTACGAACCGAATCGGTCAAAGGTTAGACTTCGGTGGGGCGGTTCGCGCGTTCATGGTGTAGGGGTTAGCACAAGAGGTTTCCAACCTCTTAGCCCGGGTTCAAATCCCGGTGAGCGCACCACATATATCCTGGTCTGATTAGTCACGAGGATCGAGCCAATCGGGCCGAACCATCATCACTCTCCATTTGCCCACTGTGAAGGATTCAAAGAGTGCGGACCAAACGGTCCGACAGATGACGCGCGCCATGGCTTCCGGAATCGCCAGAGATTCTTCCGACTTGGAAGAAGAGTCGCAAATCATAGGTCGGCAAATTTGGCGAATTGTGCCCTATGTCACTCGTTATTGGCAGCGCGCCTTAGGTGGAATTCTCGCCAATGTCGGCGCGCGTGCCTTCGATCTGATACCCTTCATCGCGATCGGAATGGCTGCAGATTACTACAATCCAAATAATTCGAAATTCACCGACGCGAGAATAGAGAGTATCGTCACCTCCGATCTCATTCCATCATTTGGCCCAATCGGCTCGATTGAAGTTGGATTTGGACTCCTGATATTCTCCTCATTTACGATGCTCGCAGTATTCCAAGGATTCAGCAATCAATTGTGGCAGTCTGTCGCCTACAAGGCTCAGCACGATATCAGAATGGATGCGACGATGTCGCTGATGGATATGGAGGCCTCATATTTCGAGACGAGACAGACTGGAAATCTGATGTCGGTACTATCTGCAGACGTCGCTCAACTGGAAGACATCATCTCGGATTCCAGCACGAGCATCATCCGTATCATCACCACATTCGCAGTGGCTTTCGGCATTATGTTCTGGATGTCACCTAAACTGAGTGTAATCCTGATCGCGCCGCTAGTTCTCATCGTCCCGATGGTTGTCTGGTTCTCGACTCGAGTCCAGCGCCGTTACAAAAGGCAGCGCGAGAGCACCGGTGGAATCATCGCCATTCTCGAGAATGTCCTCTCGGGAATCACCGTGGTTCAGGCTTACAATGCAACCTCTTTCGAAGGGGCGAGAATCGAGAGTCAGAGTGGAGATTACAGAGATCAAGCGATTCAGGCAGCATTCCTTCGAAATCGCTTCATCCCCGGCATCTACGTCGTCGCTGGAATCTCCTTCGGTCTACTCGTCTCAGCCGGAGGTTGGGTTATGTCGACTGGCGAGATCAGCGTCGGGCAATTTGTCACATTCTTGTTGGTCTCGACGAGGATGACCATGCCGATGTTCATCCTTGGTATGCTGTTGAATCAACTTCAGAGAGGCGAGGCTGCTGCTCGGCGAGTTTTCGCGATCATCACCCTCGAGCCATCAATTTCTGACTCCGAGGGCGCCATCGTTCTGGACGAGCCGGTAACCTCAGTGTCTTTCGACGGCGTAACATTCGCTTACCCTGGAACACAGGTGAACGTGCTCAACGACGTCTCTTTCGATGTCCAGGCGGGAGGTTTCCTCGGCATCATGGGACACACAGGAGCTGGCAAATCGACAGTGCTGAAATTGGTCGAAAAATTCTACCAACCACAGGTTGGGGCTGTTCGTATAAACGGCCGTGACATCAATGAATTCACGATTCATTCAGTCCGTTCGCGCATTGGATTCGTTAGTCAAGATCCATTCCTCTTCTTCGGTACCGTGCGCGACAATGTCGCTTATGCGCGCGAGGCCAGTAATGACGAGGTTCGCCTCGCGCTCGAAACAGCAGGAGCATGGGAATTCGTCTCGGAGATGGAAGATGGAATTGACTCGATGGTCGGTGATCGTGGTGTTCGACTTTCAGGTGGAGAGCGCGCTCGCATCAGCCTAGCACGAGCTCTTCTGATGGACCCAGATGTCTTGATTCTGGATGAGGCGAGCGCGGCTCTCGACGCTGAGACTGAGAAGAGAATCCAACAGTCGCTTTTCGGCGGTGGTAACGGCTCTAACGGCAAGAAGCGACTCACCCTCGGCGTCGCTCATAGGCTGGCGACGATTCGCAACGCCGACGAGATTATTTCGATGGTCGACGGGGTAATCGTCGAGCGAGGAACTCACGCCGAACTTATCTCCAATAAGAGCGTTTATGCCTCGCAGTGGGCCATTCAGACAGGCGAAATCGACGCAGAAG
>CAXGBP010000192.1:0-2436 GCA_964007685.1 uncultured Candidatus Poseidoniales archaeon
GTCGTTTGGAAAGCTTCCAATGCCAATTGTTTGCGAGCCTCTAGGCTGACTCCTGATGGGTCACCATTGGAAGCCTCCAATGCCCCCAACACTGAGTCATATTGCTCTGGCGAAGTTAGCACCAAGCAATCCTTGTGATTCTTCGCCGCTGAACGGATCATCGTCGGCCCGCCAATGTCAATCATCTCAATCAATTCAGCATCTGGGGCCGGCGGGTCCTTCGCAGCCACTGCCTCAAACGGATACAAATTGACGCAAACCAAGTCGACCGTGCGATATCCCAGCTCTTCTAGGATTTCCATGTCGTCTGCACGGTCGCGACGGACTAGGATACCACCGTGTACTGCAGGATGCAGAGTTTTGACCCGTCCGTCGAAACATTCCGGATGCCCCGTAGCATCACTGACATCGATGACCGGCAAGCCTGCCTCACGCAAAGCACGTGAGGTTCCGCCCGTCGAGAGTAGTTCCCAGCCAAGGGAGTTGAGGGACTTTCCAAGTTCAACAATCCCGTCCTTGTGAAAGACGCTGAGCAGAGCGCGGGGCGCTGTCATACAACGGCGTAGCCGCGTCCGGTTTGAAGTGTTCGTGGAGGCCTATTTCAGTCGCCGCGAGCGCTGATGACCTGATCGATTCGAAGCATACTCATCGCCGTCTCGACTGAGGACTCTAGCCCTTCCTCGATAACTGCTCGCGGATGCCACACACCAGGAACCTCTCCAACCTCTCCATCGGCCTTGATTCCAATAGCCGGACCATCCTCTCGAGCAGCAGCGCGCATTTCGAGCACGGCGTCGAGCGAGTCTTTGCCAGCATTGTCAGCGAGTGTTGCCGTGATTGTTTCCAGCGCACGTGCGAAGGCATCCATCGCCAGCCGTGCGCGCCCCGACTCGTTCTCACTGGCCTTACGAACAGCATGAGCAATTCGAGCGTGCGAGGCACCTCCACCGGCGAGCAATTGTCCGTTTTCGAGAGTAAGGCTGGTCGCTCTCAATGCATCGTGCAGACCTCGGATAATCTCCTCAGTAGCAGTCTCGCCAGCACCACCAATCGCCAATGTGACGGCGCCGGGATTGTTGCAATCATCGATGGTGATGATATCCTCGACTTGATCGGTCGCCTGTCGGCGCTCCCATCGAACACTACCAGCCACACCGAGGTCGCTCGCTTCGATATCCCACACTGAATCGATAACTATCGCTCCAGTCGCAGCAGCAGCATTTTCCAATTCGGATTCATCGAGTTCAGCAACGGCGAGAATATTCGCATCCGCCAAGTCGTGCAGAATGTCGCGGTCGATCTCGCCGCCAGCAAGAATCAGATTCGCTCCAGAGTCAATCAGCGCCTTTGCCAACTCACTCTTACGCTCGCTCTCAGCCTCGACGAATCCATCGAGTTGCTCTGCAGAAGTAATCTGAATCTCGGCGTTGCGAGTCATCTTGCGAATCTTGACATCGCCGCCGATAACAACTGTCCGAGCATTCACCAAATCATTCGGCAGTGAATCCATGAGAACTCGGCGGCGAATAGCAACACCACGAATCAAATGACTATCGCGAAGTCCTCCCGAGCCGATCTTGAACATCGCTACATGCTCGGCTCCGGGTTTGTCGACGCTTCCTTCAACCGCAGTCAAAGCGTCGCGCACCATCGGTGCGAAAACATCGATTGCAGCCTCGGCTCCCTTGCCTGTCAAGGCAGTCTCAGAGACACCCAAAAGACGCTCATCATCGACATCAACAGCGTCGTTGTCCATCTGTTTGGAAGCAACCGCCATCGCCGTTCGGTAGCCATCAACGAGGGTAAGTGGGTGAAGTCCTTTGGCGAGTAGATTGTTTGCTTCTTCGAGTAGAGCACCGCAGAGCATCATCGTCGTTGTGACGCCGTCTCCGCATGCCTCTTCCTGAGTATTGCCCATCGCCACCATCATCTTCGCAGCGGGGTGTTTGACCATCAACTCGGCTACGATTTTGGCTCCATCGTTGGTCACCGCGGTCGTACCATTGGTTTTGTAGAGCATCTTATCGAGGCCCCGTGGACCATAAGTTGGCTTCAGAAGATTCGAAAATACGCGTGCTGCGGAAATGAGCTTCTCCTGAACGGCCGTGCCACTAGTCACGCTGGTCTCCTCACTGACCACGACCACCGGAGGCTTGCCTGCTTCCTCGCTCATCGGCCCGCCGACCGATGAGGGCGTCAAGAACCCTTGCGAGATTACTAATTCCACCAGGTACCATCAGATTCCAAAGATGGATGGTTTTCAGGAATCTCTCTCCATTCCTTCAAATCTACCATATAAACCGTATTCCTAGTCTCAACCAAGGTTGTACCATGCTCGTCAAATTCCATCCCTAGTATACTCGAGGTTCTTACTCTTTGATTTCCAAGTTTTGGATGATTTGTAACATTGCCCTTCAACCGCCCATCGATTATCTT
>CAXGBP010000193.1:0-2432 GCA_964007685.1 uncultured Candidatus Poseidoniales archaeon
TCCACCTCTCGCCCCTCACGTCTTGCGTACTCACGCAAAACGGGTTGCCGGAATGCTACCCATTTGCCAGAAGATGTGGCGTATGAATTAACGTCGTGCCGCTCAGATGCGTGACCCATAGGCAGGACGTAGTCGGCGAAGAATGCGGTCTCATTCCATGTGGGTGTCAGAGCGATATGGCAGCCGACTGCCTCCTCGTTTTCCAGCATCTCAATCCATGAAAATCCGTCTGGGTATGTCCAAACCGGATTGAAAACACGTGTGAAGTAGACATCCATCGTTCCGCGACCGTCCTTGATGAGATGCGGCAGGATGTGACTCATTTCGTAATGCGAGAGAGTGTATTCTGGTGGGAAGTGCAGTTCGTTCCAGCCGTCGGGGTCTGGTGGCACATCGAAGAGAGACGGCTTGAATTTCGACCAAGAGTTGGGGCTTGTTCCGCCGACTGTTCCGACTGAGCCTGTCAGCACGTTTAGGAAATGCAGTGAGCGGCTGACTTGCCAGCCACCGAGGTTTCCAATCGCTGCGCTGCGCCAGACATGCGTGCAAAGCTGACTGCCTGCATTTGCTACAACTTCGCCCACCTCGATGACTTGCTCGACTGGGATCCTACATTCTGCAGCTGCAAATTCAGGAGTGTATTCTGCATACTCTTCACCAAGTAGTTCGATGAATCGCTCGAACTCGCACGGCTCGTTCGGGTGGACTGCTCGCATCCAGGAATCCCAATTGACTTGGGTTTCCATGAATTCGCGGTCGAATAGCCCGCGCTCGATTATCATCTTCGCCCAAGCGAGGAAGAGCGCGGTCTCGCCGCCCGGCCATGTTGGAAGCCAATGGTCGGCCATAGCCGCCGTATTGGATAGTCGAGGATCGATAACGATGAGTTTCGCTCCTTCCATCATCCCCTCGAGAATACGCTGCGCGTGCGGATTGAAGTAATGACCAGTTTCGAGGTGAGATGAGGTCAGTAGGATGACCTTGGCATTGGTGTGATCGGGGCTTGGGCGATCGTGCTTTTGCCATAGGGAGTAGCCGGTTCTGGCTCCAGCCGAGCAGATATTCGTATGCGAATTATGGCCATCTACTCCCCAGGCTTTGAGGACTCGATTTGCATATCCTTCGTGACCGGGTCTTCCTACGTGATAGACGACTTTGTCGACCCCGCCGCGCTTGAGTGAGGAACGAATCTTAGCGGCGATTTCGTCGAGCGCCTCATCCCAAGAGATCTGTTCCCAACCGCCTTCTCCCCGCTTGCCAGTACGGCGAAGCGGATGCATGATGCGCTCGGTATCATGAATCTGGTTGATTGTGGCCGGTCCCTTGGCGCAATTGCGGCCACGCGACCCCGGATGGTGCGGATTTCCCTCGAACTTGGCCACCTCGCCGTTATCCTTGTCCACATAGGCGAGCAATCCGCAGGCGGATTCGCAATTGAAACAGGTAGTGGGCACTAGGGAGTAATTGCGTTCGAGGCGAAGAGGCCAGGCATTCGCATCTAGTTCAGTGAAATTGTGCCACTCATCTGCTGAAGGAAACTTTCGCAGAGGTTGCAGGCTCCCGCTCGCGTGCTCGCGGTCGAGGTCGGGAATGATTCGCAATTTTTGCGCAATATTCTCGATAAATGTCTTCGCCATCATCTCACCTCAGTGTAGAGTCTCCAATTGCGGCTGGATAACTAATCGGTGCGCATGGCGGCAGACTGCGTAGATTAGTATGCCCGCGCCTATCCAATTGATGATTTCCGAGGAAGTCAAAAGAATCAGCGAAGCGACTCCTAGAATCACCATCTCAACGAACATCTTGGGTGCGAGCAACCGATCTTCCGACCAATTCCTTCCCTTTGCCTGTCCGAAAAGCCAAGCCGTATAGACACCGGTCAGCACCGCCAATGGGATACCGGCTACCGCCAGATATTCGAGGTAGGTGTGGCCGAGGTCGAAGAAGAGAACCGCGCCACTGCAAGCCAATATCCCACCAAAACCACCCAATATGTAGGCTCCTTTCACTAACCAAGAATCCCAATTCGGCCGCAACATCACGTAGATGAATCGCTCGGGTCGGTCGAGATCCTTCACCAGCAGAAATCCGGTCAGACCTAGGAAAAAGGTGCAGCCGATGACCAACTGCCACCACAATTCTTCGGTCATCTCCAACAAGCCAGCGAACATCGCCAGCATGGCGATTAGGTAAGTTCCAGATGCCACCGCTTTGGTGATGATGTAAGCCGAGACCTCCCAGCCCCAGAGTACACCCTTCGAAGGCTGGTCATAACTGCGCTTGGGCCGCTCGGCTTGGTCATCAAGCCGCTCCATCACATCTCGAATGATTGCACGATCGCGCGGATTCGCAGCACGAGCCTTCTTCTCTAGAGCTAACTGGACAATCATCGAATTGGTATCAGCAGCACCCAGCCTCGAATCTGCATACTT
>CAXGBP010000194.1:0-2426 GCA_964007685.1 uncultured Candidatus Poseidoniales archaeon
AGGACACTCTGGACTGAAGTCGTCCCGTTCTACGGCTCTGGCGAAGACTCATCAGAAACTATGTCAGAGGGACTATTCACACCGAGATTTACAGCTTTGATGGAAACAAATCTCGACCAAGTTGAAGGTGGGAATTCTAGCGGTGCAGATGTCTGGCACGCTTTCGTTGGAGATTTTCGTGCCATGCACAATAGTGCGCTAGAATTGCGAAAACAAAAGCCTACTCCGAAGCAAATGAATTACATGAAGAATAGATTGGTTCGGATGGAAGATGATGTCCGCTCCAAATTCCTTCAAGGGAAGGATTACGAAGAACTCACTGGAGATGATGCTCGAAGGATCATCGAAGCAATGAATGGTGAAGATGCCGGTGACATCCCACCGAGTGAGAAGCAAATGGCTCTCATCATCAAACTCGCTGATAAACACAGTATCGATTTGGACCTATTTCTAAAAGAAAGAGAATTGGAAGAACTTGCTTCTTTAACTGGTGGTCGAGAAGGTACAGCAAGCCGAGTCATCAATGATTTGATTCAAAGAGACCGAGATTCTCCTGCAACTGAGAAGCAGGTCGCTACTATCAAGTCAATGTGTGAGAATCTCGAAATGGCGGTCGAGGATGCAATGGCTCTGGTTGATACAACCACAATTGATGAGATCTCTAAGAATGATGCTAGCACTCTCATCGACCGCCTAAAAAAGACAATTCAGGCGCGCAAGCGTCAACGAAAGAAGTGAAATCAAAAGCCAGTCACGTCAAGGCACCCTCAGCAGCTGCTCAGGAGGTCGACTTCTTGCCAAGCAACGAATATGATGTCATCATCATCGGCGCGGGTCCCGTTGGTGGATATCTAGCAAGGAGACTGAGTGAAAACGACATGCGTGTGCTACTCATCGAGGAGCATGCCGAAATTGGTCGGCCTTTCCAGTGTGCTGGATTGGTAAATCCTTCAGCAATGGAAAAGATCGGTGCATACGACACTGTATTGAGTCGAATTTGGGGCGCTAGAATGTACAGCCCATCGGGAATCGAAATTAAGATAGGGGCGGAAGAGTCCACTCGAACTTGGTCAGTTTGCAGAAAATTATTCGATGAGCGAGTCGTTACTCAAGCTCTTGATGTTGGGGCTGACATTTTACTTTCGTCAAAGCCAGTAGAGGCGGTTGTCACTGATTCTGGTGTCAAATTAAATGTGGATGTAGATGGTAAATTGAAATCATTTTCCTGTAAATTATTGTGCGGAGCCGATGGAGCTCATTCTTGGGTTCGTCGCACCTTCAGAATGGGTAGGCCAAAGGAATTGATGATAGGATTCCAAGTCGAGGTAACCGGATATCCTGGCGAAGAAGGCAGATTAGATATGTTCACTGGGGAAGACATCGCCCCAGGGTTCTTCGCATGGGCTATCCCATCAGGAGACACTACGAGAATAGGAAATTGGACGTTGCCTGAGCGATTGGATGGTAGATCCTGTGAAGACCTTCTCGTAGCATTAAAATCATCACAGATTTGGAAGGATAGATTTGCAGAATGCCGCGAAGTAGGCCGATTTTGTGGTCCAATCCCAGCCGGCTTAATTCTCAAACCTGTGAAACAAAGAGTCGCTGTATTCGGAGATGCGGCCGGACTTTGCAAACCGACTACAGGAGGCGGCATCGGCAAGGGATTCGATCAAGTAGACTTGATGATAGAGGGTTTAGTTTCAGCCCTCCAAGCGAATGAGTTCTCACCAATAGTTGTTAGAAATTTGAATTCAAGCCTCGATGGATTGCGACGAAGTCAATCTAGATCACGAGGATTGAGAAATGCCTTCTTGACTGAGTGTACAGATGAAGAGCTCGACGATGTTTGGACAGTCTGGTCTCGTCCGGATGTGATTGAATTAATTGATGAATTTGGAGAAATCGAGAATCCAATTCCTCTCGGAATAAAGATGCTGAAGAATATTCCAGAATTTCGAAGACTGACTAGCAAGGCAGCGAGAGCACTGATTTGGGGGTGATTGAGTGGAATCGGTTCAGAGAATCAGGTATCCACCATTCGATCACTCGAATGTTGACCCTGCATCATTACCTATCACTGAAGTTATAGTTTCATCTAATTCTCCACCACCGACTCCGTTCAGAATCGGTTCAGAAGACGGTTGGCTAGTCGAATGGAGGAATACAAAACCTGGTGATGAAAATCTCCCAAGAATAAATTCCGTAACAACCACTGCTACTCTTCCTTTCCTGATGCGAACCCGGAATGGATGGTACATCAATCCAGACCCATTGCACTCTGTCGCTCGACGAGCGATTGCACCAACAGTCGTCCTCCTAATCGTTTCATTATTACTCCACGCTATCGCACCTGCTCTCAGTGACATTCCAATCCTTTCGTGGTTAACTCAAGGGTCCTACAAAATTGGGCCCTTGGATTACCC
>CAXGBP010000195.1:0-2423 GCA_964007685.1 uncultured Candidatus Poseidoniales archaeon
CCGCCGAACAAGAAGTCCTCGAAGAACTCACTCTAATCCATAGAAAGGACAGTCATTTCTGGGGCCGCTGAGCAACGTACCATCTCTGCACCCTAATCCGACACAGTACCTCGATTACAGAGGAAAAAGTAAGGATTTGAAGTGATAGATAAGATGGAAATGAACTACACCGATGAAGGTTTAGGATTCGATGCGCGAGCCGTTCAGAAGCGGCGAACGCTTTAGTATGAAAATGAGAGGCCCGAGTTGTATGACTATGGCCGCGAGTGACCCCAAGTCACGCGAACTCATCCAGACTGTGTCGCAGATATCCAACGGCCTCATGGGAGAGGTAGCGAAGGTCATCATCGGAAAGCAGGAGAATCTGCGCCGTGTGACGATTGGAATCCTCTCAAATGCAAACATGCTGATCGAAGATTTCCCCGGCCTCGCCAAGACGCTGATGGCCAACACATTCGCTAGCTCGCTCGGATGCAAATTCAAGCGTGTTCAGTTCACTCCGGACCTGTTGCCTGCAGACATCATGGGGACATACATGTATGACCAGCAAGCGGGTGAATTCAAGCTCCGACCTGGCCCTCTATTCACCAACGTTCTTCTCGCTGACGAGATTAACCGTGCTCCACCAAAGACGCAGGCTGCTCTACTAGAGGCAATGGAAGAGAAGCAAGTTACAATTGAGGGTATTACCCACAAACTCCCAGCGCCTTTCATCACAATGGCAACTCAAAACCCAATCGAGCAAGAGGGAACTTACCCACTGCCTGAGGCGCAAATGGACCGATTCATGATGAAGATGTCAATGGGCTATCCAGACCGCCAAGAAGAGAAGTCCATTCTACAGCGAAGAAAACTTCGAGGAAAGGACGAATATGACATTGAGCAGATTACTTCTCCAAAGAAGGTGGTTGCAATGCAGAAGGCGCTAGAGACTGTTCATGTCGACACTGCTATTCTTTCCTACATCGTAGAGTTAGTTCACCGCACTCGTGAAGATCACCGCGTAATTACCGGAGCATCACCTCGTGCTAGCCAATCTCTGTTCAAGACCTCACGAGCGAGCGCGGCAATCGATGGTCGCGACTACGTTATCCCAGACGACATCAAGGCCGTCGCGCTTCAGGTCGTCAGTCACAGAATCCTTCTCAAGCCTGAGTCAAAGATTCGCGGTGTTACTGGTCAGCACATTATGAGGAAGATTCTCTCAGAAGTCCCAGTTCCTGTAATCCAGTAATCGACAAATCGTCGCCTGTGATTATGAACTCCTGAGGCTTCGCTTCGTCGGATGGGTCTCATGGAGTTTCTTCGTCCGGCGAAGAACGTCCCGACGACTTGGTGGAGCGCAGAAGATCCTTGGACTGTAAAACCAAGATTTTCTACTCTATTCATCCTAATCATCGGATTGATTGTATTCGGTGCAGGGGATGCGGTAATCATTGCTGCAGGAATCGGTAATACTCCTTGGACAGTATTAGCCGAAGGAATTGCAGTAAATCTAGACTGGACTATTGGAAAAGCAACTTTCTTGGTTAGCGTACTCGTACTCTTATTTTGGATTCCACTAAAGGAAAAACCAGGTGTTGGAACCGTCCTTAACGCTATTCTAATTGCAGCAACAATAGAGGTATTACTCCCTGAATTACATACACCTGATGATTTGATTATGCAACTCTTACAGGTTGTAATCGGAGTCATTCTAGTCGGTATTGGTAGCGGCTTGTATCTGACAGCAAATCTAGGCCCAGGTCCACGAGATGGAACAATGACTGGACTGAATAAAGTCACAGGAATTTCGATTGGTCGGGTTCGCGGAGGAGTTGAAATTAGTGTACTAGTGATTGGTTGGGCGATGGGAGGAACGTTTTGGATTGGTACAATTATCTTCGCAATTCTGATTGGCCCGTGCGTTGCGATCTGTCTGAATATCGCTAGCAGGTTCGGACCTAACGACTAGAATCAATCCGAATACTGGTCATCTTCTGATAGAGGCGGCCATTCATCCACCTCCGACAGCACGATACGCCGCCAGCGTTCGAGCAGGAGGTGGTGATCTCATCGGTCCAGTTGTGATAGCGGTCACAAATCACAAAGGTGGTTGTGGTAAGACTACAACTGCTGTGAATTTGGCTTCTGCGCTCGCAGTCGGGAATGAAGAATATGGCATTGCTGGACGGCGAGTGCTATTGATTGATCTTGATCCAAAGGGAAATATCGCGACGACTTTTGGAATCGATAAGAAGAAACTCGGGTCGACGATGAATGATTTGTTCAAGGCTGGAATCGACGGTCCGAGCGTCCGTTTTGCTGATTGTTTGATCGGCCCGGAAGCATTGACTGAGTCGATGAAAGAGGCTAATCGGCGGCAGAATCCTGAGCGAAAACGCGGGCCGCCGAAAGGGTTGGCAGTGGAAAATCTCTGGTTA
>CAXGBP010000196.1:0-2422 GCA_964007685.1 uncultured Candidatus Poseidoniales archaeon
GCAGCCTCGTAGAGTTTGGTTGAGACACCATGCATGGCCTGTTCCAATTCGCCCATCGTGGTCTGAATTGCAGCCTCGTCAAGATCATCGAAATCGATGGGCTGGCCATCTTTCATGATTAGCGACTCGAGTTCGTCGAGCTTCTCATTGACAGGTACCTTGTCCTCGTCGGAAAGTTTCTCGC
Organism: uncultured Candidatus Poseidoniales archaeon; assembly: GCA_964007685.1. Lineage (GTDB taxonomy): Archaea > Thermoplasmatota > Poseidoniia > Poseidoniales > Thalassarchaeaceae > MGIIb-O1. Next base: position 185 of record CAXGBP010000196.1, read on the forward strand.
CCGACTCATCGAGCATTTTGCGAGTTTGGTAGACAATGCTGTCGGCTTGGTTGCGTAGGTCGACGCGTGCCTTGCGGCGCTTGTCTTCCTCAGCGAAATCCTCGGCCTCGGAAATCTTCGATTTAATCTCGTCCTCAGAGAGCGAAGTTTGGCTCTCGATTTTGATCGATTGCTCAGTTCCAGTTCCGAGGTCCTTGGCTGAGACATTGACGATTCCGTTGGCGTCGATGTCGAAAGTGACCTCGATCTGTGGGATTCCTCGAGGTGCGGCTGGGATCCCCATCAAGTGGAAGCGACCGAGAGTGCTGTTGTCCTTGGCGAATTCACGCTCGCCCTGTAGAACGTGAACCTCTACCGCAGGCTGATTGTCGGACGCGGTCGAGAAGACTTCAGAGCGGCGGCTTGGAATCGTTGTATTACGCTCAATCATCGTGGTGGTGACGCCACCGAGAGTCTCGATTCCTAGTGTAAGCGGTGTGACATCGAGGAGCAGTACATCGGTCACGCCCTCGTCGCCGACGATAATCCCCGCTTGTAGAGCGGCGCCAACAGCGACGGCCTCGTCGGGATTGATTCCCTTGAATGGAGCCTTACCAACCTCCTTCTCGATAGCGACCTGGACCGCTGGAACACGTGTCGAACCACCGACGAGAATGACCTTGTCGACCTCTCCTTTGGAGACGCCAGCATCCTTCATCGCTCGGCGAGTAGGGGACATAGTTCGCTCGACGAGCGCGGCGATGAGCTCCTCGAACTTCGCTCGTGAGAGCGAGAGGTCGAGATGCTCGGGCTGTCCGTCACTCATGGTGATGAATGGTAGATTGATCTGAGTTGTGCCAGTGCCGGACAGCTCGATCTTTGCCTTCTCGGCAGCTTCACGCAGGCGGCTCATCGCTTGCATATCGCCAGAAAGGTCGATTCCTGTCGTTTTCTTGAATTCAGCAATAATCCATTTGATTACGACTTCGTCGAAGTCGTCTCCACCGAGGCGATTGTCTCCACTCGTTGCCTTTACCTCGATCTGAGGTTGCTCATCGACGAGGTAAATCTCGAGGATTGAGACATCGAAGGTTCCACCGCCCAAATCGTAGACGAGAATCGTCTGGTCGTCATCCTTGTCGACGCCGTACGCGAGTGCAGCCGCGGTCGGCTCGTTGATGATACGAAGAACTTCAAGTCCGGCGATGCGACCAGCATCGCGGGTCGCTTTTCGCTGAGCATCGGTGAAATAAGCTGGGCAGGTAATAACAGCCTGATTGACCTCCTGCCCGAGATATGCTTCAGCATCGGCCTTGAGCTTCTGCAGAATGAAGGCCGAGACCTCCTGAGGAGTGTAAGGATCGTCGCCAATCGATTGAGTCCAATCAGTTCCCATCTCACGCTTAACCGACAGGATTGTGCGATCGGAATTGGTGACCGCCTGTCGCTTCGCAGTGATTCCAACTAGGCGGTCGCCATCTTTGGTAAAAGCGACAACCGAAGGTGTCGTACGACTGCCTTCCGAATTCGGTATGACGACTGCTTGACCACCCTCGAGGGTCGCTACACAGCTGTTTGTAGTTCCAAGATCTATTCCAATTACAGGTGTTCCCATTTCATTCACTCCATTCAGATTTCACTCACTTTCGTCGGCGGACAAAGCCGCCGCGTCGATGTCGAATTTAACATCGAGAATGCCGTTATTCAGATCCCATTCTACGATATTCTCCGCAGAATGAGGAAGGGTGTAGCGCTTCAGAGGGCGCATTTGTGTGGTCTTCATCAGTTGCAGAATTTCTCCGCCGCCGGTGAGGTTGAGTTCGACTTCTTCGGGTTCGATATCGGCGAATCGTGAGATGTCAACGGTAATGCACATTCGATCTTCATGGATGAATACGTCTTCAATCGGTAATTCGTCGTCAGACTCCTCCGTCACTTCTTCATCGACTTCGATTTTCGGAGCCTCGGCTACAGAAGGGCTACCATCGAATTGTACCTTGATTCCCATGTTGCGGAACAGATCTCCCATTCCGCCCGGACCGCTGAGCATTGTCTCCATTTGCTTGCGGAATTCCTCGGGATCAACATCGGTTCGCATGCGGATATCGGTTGATGACATCTGCTCGGGATCAATTCCCATTTCCTCGAACTGCTGTCGAACTTGGCGCATCATATTCTGCAGCATTTCGACATCGATTGGCATCCCCATTTCAGAGAACATCTTGGCCATCTCCTTGAGGAGCCTGTCGTCGAATTCAT
>CAXGBP010000197.1:0-2399 GCA_964007685.1 uncultured Candidatus Poseidoniales archaeon
TTGAATGCGACCAGCCGAAAGGTGAACAGAAAGGGGCTTACTCCCTGCACCCTCACTTAGGAGAAGCAGAGCGTAAGCTCTCTTCTGCTTCCAATAATCATAGAATTTGGTCAATCTAGAGTGGCTTCGAGCACTGCTGATGCTTCAAGGGCACCAGAGTCGTCGTAATCGAGCCAAGGCCCTTGCCCCATCAATCTCGAGCGTATCTCGTGCCAAGCAACGATGAAGCTCGGCAAGAGGATGCTCGAAGTCAGCAGGGCAAGTATCAGCAATGACATCATCAAGACGAAGAAATTCTGCAGACCTGGAATCGCCACAAAGAGGCCTGCAGAAAGACCAGCACAAGTCGTTGCGGTGGTTTCGAAGATTGTTTGTCCAGTACGAGCAACCGACTTGACAATACCAGCGGGCGTCTCACCCTCGTCTTTGATTCGATCCACAATGTGAATCGAATCATCAACTCCGATACCAAAGACGATTGTACCAATCATCGCTGTGAAGAAATTGACATTCACATCACCCTGTCGCATCAGCAACGGTTGCCAAAGCACCACTGCCGCAACCGCTGCCATGGTGAATGTCGCAAGGCGCGGCGAACGGAATAAAATCATCATCGTGAACAACAGAATAACCATCGTCGCGATGGTAGTCTTGCTCTGTGCCTTCTGGATTCCAGCATTAATGTCGATACTGACCGGCAGTCCACCAGTCAATTTCGAATTGACGACACCTTCGATGCCAAGAGCATAGCAAGTCATCGCATCTGCACAATTTCCATCTCCATCCAAATGGTCGTCGATGGCGTCGCGGAGGGCGGTGGCATCATTGAGGTTGATGTAAGGTTGAGTGACGTAGACGAGGGTCTTTGTTTCGCACGGTGTTTGCCATTGACAAACGTCTTGATCAGCATTCATCAGCATACTTCGAATCTCGGGACTCAAAGTATCGAAAGCGATGTTCACCATATCCTCCCTGCTACTTGCCGCGTAGGCCCAGCACTCCGGTCGCAAAGGATTGGTTGATTCATCCCAACACTCGTCATGCAGGAGCTCCCAGAGGCTTCTGTCATAGACCTCAAGGCCGGAAATATTGACGTCGACATGAACTGCTTTGAGGATGTTCACTAAGCTGATACTCGAGGTCTGTGGGACATTGTTGATCTTACGTTCCTGCATATGGTCAATCGCGTCAAGAATTGGTAAATCACGGATTGGCGAGGTTGAGTTTTGCGGCCCTCTCATTTCCGCATCGACGATGAACATGTTTGTTTGCCCACCCTGGAAAATGGAGCTGTATTCACGTAGAGCATAGAAACTCGGGAGTCCAGGAGGAACCTCTTCAGTGGACCCGGTGAGGGACTTGCCCATCTCCTTCTCGAGAATTACCACTCCACCCGCTGTGACTACCATCGATACCAGGATGACTACAAGCGTGGCTTTGACCGGTAATTCGCCTATCTTCTGCCATATTTGGGACTCGATTGCAAGAAGGATGGTGCCTCCGAAGAAAGATCCGAAGAAGATGGCATTGCCGGTGGTTGTGGTGTCGAAGGAGATGAGTGCTGCGGCCGCTACACCACCGATGATAAGCGAGAAGATAACGGTCTGAATCATCGGCATTTCGATACCGTGCTCGACCTTACGATAACGGAATAGATGGACTAGTGCCGGGACCATGACCATCGAAAGAAGGAAGGTAATGGCAATCCCCATCAGAAGAGTGACTCCAACCGTGCGCATCGGATAGATTGGCACGAGAGATTTCCAAGTCAGGACACTGAATCCGATGATTGTGGTAATCGCTGAAAGGAAGATAGCGTGGCCAGTGGTCTGTGCTGCTCGCACGGTTGCTGTCAAGCTGAGAACAGGATCCCATGGGTCAATGTTAGCGGTTGAGAAACCGTCTCGGTTCCGCTTCCATGATTCTTCGAGACGTTCCTCTAGTATTTCCTGACGATTCTCTTCTATTCGATTCGTCAGGTGTAAGGCATAATCCACGCCTAAACCGACAAGGATTGGCCCAGCGGAGATAATCATCGGAGTCAATGTGATGTCGAAGATTACAGTAAATCCGAAGGTAATTGCTAAACTCATCGCAATAGGTAATCCACAGATGATTATGACCTTCGGGTTACGATGCAGAATCATCATCGTAATGCAGACCAATAGGCCACTTATCGGAAGCATCGTATTAACGAGTTCGAGGTAAATCGCGTCCGAGACATCATGGACGACAGGCGTCAGACCGGTCACAGTAATCGCCTGTCGGTCAGGCCGTGAATCAGCAATCGATATGGCCTCAGAAATCATTCGCTGAGTGACCTTCGGTAAGCCCGGATCCGCTCCTGCTTTTGCGTTAGATGGCACGTTTGGATCTTTCTTTCTGGCTTCTTCTAGCCA
>CAXGBP010000198.1:0-2397 GCA_964007685.1 uncultured Candidatus Poseidoniales archaeon
GAGGGGGTCGAGGTCGGCGTGAGCTGGGATGTCAAAAGTCTCGGTCCCGTTAAGCCCCAGCGAATCGGCGTCCTCCCCTTCTGGGAAGGTCAGTGGAAGAACTCCCATTCCAACAAGGTTCGAGCGATGTATGCGCTCGAAAGACGTGGCGATTACCGCTCTGACACCGAGAAGAAGAGTTCCTTTTGCAGCCCAATCACGGCTGCTGCCGGTGCCATACTGAGTGCCGGCCAAGACAACTAGTGGGGTGCCGTCTGCTTGGTAGCGCATGCTGGCGTCGTAGACGCTAGTGACTTCGCCGGTTGGGAAATAAGTGGTGAATCCACCCTCGTTTCCATCTGCGATTTGATTGCGAATACGGATGTTTGCAAATGTGCCTCGCATCATAACTTCGTGGTTGCCTCGGCGGCTGCCGAATGAGTTGAAATCGCGCGGAGATACACCCTTAGAAACGAGGTACTGGCCGGCTGGACCGTGGTGAGGAAAAGCACCAGCCGGACTGATGTGATCAGTGGTTACCGAGTCTCCCAACTTGAGCAGTACCTTGGCTTGGTGAATCGCCTCGATCGGTGCTGGTTCCGCCTCGATGCCTTCGAAAAATGAAGGGAGGCGGACGTAAGTGGATTCCTTGGCCCAGGGGTAGAGCGCTGACTGGGAACTACTGATGGCATCCCAGCGCGGCTCTTCGAGCACGTCTGCATAGCGCCGGCGGAACATTTCTGGATCAATTGAGGCAGCGATGGTGGCTTGGATTTCTGCATCACTCGGCCAAATGTCAGATAGCATTACTGGGGATCCTTCGGCTGTGTGACCGAGTGGATCACTTCCGAAGTCGATGTCAAGAGTTCCCGCGATTGCATAGGCGACGACGAGGGGTGGGCTGGCGAGGTAGTTTGCCTTGACTTTCTGATGGATTCGCCCCTCGAAATTGCGATTTCCAGAGAGAACGCTGCCGACGATGAGATCAGCCTCATCGATAGCAGCCTCAATGTCGGCATCGAGCGGGCCTGAATTGCCGATACAGGTCGTGCAGCCATAGCCGACAACGCTGAATCCGAGCGCATCGAGATCCTCAGTCAGGCCCGCCGCATCGAAGTATTCTGTAACAACGCGCGAACCCGGAGCCAAGCTCGGCTTGACGGCGGGAGCAATCGAAAGTCCTGCTGCGCGCGCGTTGCGAGCGAGCAATCCAGCAGCAATCATCACGCTCGGATTGCTCGTATTCGTACAACTGGTGATGGCAGCGATGACGATGTCACCATGCCCGAGGTCGACGCCTCGGTCACCAATAGTAGCCGAGGCGTCACTCTGCGCCGAATCAACCCCATGACCGCTATGCCCGACCGGCGCGTTCAGACTCTGTCTCCAATGCGACTTCATCGCCGACAAATCGACCCGATCCTGAGGTCGTTTTGGTCCAGCCAGAGCAGGTTCGACTGTCGAGAGATTAAGAGAGAGTGTGGAGGTGAAAGAAGGAGTCGGAGTAGCCTCGCTGTGGAACAATCCCTGAGCACTCAGATAGCGCTTCACATCCTCGATATGCGACTCATCACGACCCGACAATCGCATGTAATCCAGCGCTGTCTCATCCACTGGGAAAAAGCCGCATGTCGCCCCATATTCTGGAGCCATATTAGCGATTGTTGCGCGGTCTGGGAGACTCAAATTGGCAAGTCCAGAACCGTGGAATTCGACGAATTTTCCGACGACTCCGTGCTCGCGAAGCATCTCTACGATTCGCAGCGTCATATCGGTTGCAGTTACACCTGGACTCAAAGAGCCAGTCAGCTCAAATCCGCAGACTTCTGGCAGCAGCATGTAAATCGGCTGACCAAGCATCACGGCCTCGGCTTCGATTCCACCGACGCCCCAGCCGAGAACACCGAGCCCATTGATCATCGTCGTGTGGCTATCGGTGCCAACTAGCGTATCCGGTAGCCACACTCCATCCTCCTCGCGCGCGACACTTGCAATCCATTCAAGATTCACCTGATGCACGATACCACGCCCAGGAGGAACAGCGCGGAAATTGTCCAAACTCTGCTGGCCCCACTTGAGGAATTGATAGCGCTCCATGTTGCGATGATACTCAATCTCCAAATTGCGTTCACGCGCGTCAGGGAATAATCCTGAAACATCAACCTGAACCGAGTGGTCAATTACCAGATCGACAGGAACCTGCGGATTGACCTTCTCAGGATCTCCACCCAACTCGACCATCGCATCGCGCAGAGCGGCGATATCGACGACCGCTGGTACGCCGGTGAAGTCCTGCAGAATCACTCTGCTCGGGGCAAATGGAATCTCTTCGGGAGTCATTGTTGGCGACCACGCCGCGATGCGCTCAACATCATCACGAGTCACCAAGAATCCATCGCACTTGCGCAACGCTGCCTC
>CAXGBP010000199.1:0-2377 GCA_964007685.1 uncultured Candidatus Poseidoniales archaeon
GCTTTGAACCAAGGAATTGCAATTAGGCCCGACTCGGAGGACTGGCCTTGACCGCCGCCTGGTGGTGGTCCGCCACCACATCCATCCGGCGGTGGACCGATGCCTGGACCCCAAGTCTCTCCATGACCTGAGCAATCGGGATCATCTCCGCCTCCGTCTCCACCACCCTGTCCGGCATCGGCATTCGACGTCTCAGCAACCCCTCGGTAGCAGAGCAGGAAGTAAGGGAAGCCGAGGTCCCCCTCACCATTCACCCAAGTCGTGTGATAGTGGTAGGTGCCGTTGGGGAACTCGGGTGTCGTTCCCCACTGACCATTACAGGCATCGAGGTCACCCATCCCTGAGATGAATTCGTAATCATCGATGCCGTTGTATCCTGTCTCACCATCTTTGAGTCGGTAAGAAGAGGTCATCTCACGAGTCTCGCCATCCTCGTCCCAACCGACGAATCCGTAGATTGGATATCCATCGAAGGCGAAGCCGATAATTGGGGAATGTTCGCTGACCTGTCGCGAGGAATCGATATTGTAGTCGCGCCAAGTCTCATCCGCCGATTCGTCTGCGTGCCAGTGCACGCAGTTAGCATCGGCGTGGTAATGGTAATCTCCACCCGGCCCCGAGTGTCCGTGACAGATGCCTAACCAAACATGTTGCCGGTCCTCTTCGTACTTGCCTTCCTGACCGGCAACAGCATCGCCTCCCGGCCCATCCTCGGGCCCGTAGATGGAAACTCCGTTGACAGCGAAGGCGATTGGTCCACGCTCAGGCGCCATGCTGCAGCCTTCGCTGCCGACCGTCGGATCGCAACCGGTGTCATTGGTCGGTTCAAACGGTATCACCCAGACGTGGTCTTGTGCACTGGCGCAGCAACCAGGACCTGATTCGAGGTCGTGATTTGGAAGTCCATTTGCTTCGATTGTGATGTGAGTTTCGTTGAATTCGTAATCGAGGTCACAGATGTGGTTATCATCCTCGGTTGTGTTGTAATCATCTATTCCTGCGATGTCGTTAGAGTGGCACAAGAGTGAATCAGCCCAAAATGCATCGCGGCGCTCTTCGTCGGATTGCTATTCAGTGCCATTGTCCGAGCCATCGTCCGAGCCGTCGTCTTCACCTTCATCGGTGCCATTACCTTCCTCTTCCTCAGGAATCTCGACGATGTAGGTGATGCTAACCGAATCAGTTGTGAAGACATTGATTCCACAGGTAGCCTCCATCGAAATGGTGACATTCTCTTGCATGTTTGCGAATTCCATGTAGAAATCGCCCGTTTCATCCATCGGCACGGTGAGGCGACTCGATTCGAGATCACCGTCGCTCCAATCGAAGATACAGGTTTCCACTGAGCTATGGGTTAGATTTCCTGAGAGAATCGCATCTTCACCATGCTGGATATTGGTGATGAGGGTGTCGAGGACAATCTCTGTGATACCCTCTTCAGGGTAAGTAATCGAGAATTCGGTGAACCATCGCGTCTCTTGGTCCAGAATATCCTTGGCGAATACCTTGAGCACATGTTCCCCTGCTCCTAACTGGCTGATATCGACGATCAGTTTTCCATCTTCATCGAGGAATGAATTGGCAACTCTATCGCCGTCCAGAGTCACGTCGAGGAGAATATCTTCGAGTTTCTCGTCATCTATCGTGATGGTGATTGTGCTGACATCACCGATGACGAAACTTCCAGGTTCCTCGCCAGAGATTATTGGCGGCTGATCGGGTTGCACACCCTCGATATCGAGGTAGAATATGCCTACCAAGACGCTTCCAACCATCAAAGCCGCGAGGCCGATACTACGAACCTGTTCGGACTCCATGCGCCTCGCTCAGTTCCTTGACTGTAAAAAGGCAACTTGTCGAATGTTCTCGTGCATCATAGATGCACGGCTAGCGTGCTTAACGGTTCACTCTGCGGCGAGGTTCTGCAGGTCCTCAACAAATCCGTCGAGATCCCACGCAGTTCCTGTCCAAGCGATTCGCTTGCGAAGTTGCTTGTCGAGAATGAAAGTCACAGTTGAATGACCCACCTCGTATTCACCGAGGGAATCACCGTGTGGGTCATTTTGCTCGGTATCGGCCGAGCCTTCTGCGACGCACATCAGAGCGTCGCCGTCTGGGCGCTCATAGCCCTCATCGCACATGCAATGTGCGCCCGAGCCATCTCCCATCACCCAGCCGTGTCCATTACAATCGACGCCGACAGGGAGCAGAGAAGCGTCCGTCCCTTCGGCCACCCAAGCGAGATGGTCATCGTGGCTTGCAACCTCGTCAAGATATCCGTCTGTTGCGATTTCCCAGGCCCACGATGATTTATTCCAACTCATCAGAGTCCATGAGGTATCGCTGGATAATTCGACCTCGACAGCAGCCCTCGCCT
>CAXGBP010000200.1:0-2326 GCA_964007685.1 uncultured Candidatus Poseidoniales archaeon
CAGAGCAATCGCCTCTTCCTCAGTCTCATAGGTGGTGATTGTGAGGACTGGGCCGAAGATTTCCTCGCGGAAAATTGTCATCTTGGAAGTCACGTCAGCGAATACCGTCGGTTGGACGAAGAAACCACTCTCCAACCCCTCAGGCATGCCTTCTCCTCCTGCCACCAAAGTTGCTCCTTCGGACAAACCAGATGCGATGTATCCGGCGACTGATTCCTGCTGTCGCGCCGATACCATCGGCCCGCAGCGTATCGATTCGTCATTTGGGTCGCCGACCGAATATCTCTGCATAGTGGCAGTGATTACTTCGACGACCTCGTCGCGCGCGCCAGCCGGCACGATTAGTCGGCTCAGGCTGGAACATTCTTGTCCAGAATTGTTGAAGCAGGCGTAAACAGCCATCTTGGCAGCCTTCGCGATATCCGCGTCATCGAGAATGATATTCGCGCTTTTTCCACCGAGTTCGAGGGTGACGCGCTTCACAGTGGGTGCAGCAGCCTGCGACACGCTGACCCCTGCACCAGTTGAACCGGTGAAACTGACCATATCGACTTCAGCATGTGCGGCGAGTGTCTCGCCGATATCGCGGCCGTGGCCTGAAACCAGATTGAACACACCCGCAGGCAGCCCAATTTCATGCAAAATATCCGCTAGAAGGAAGGCGTTGAGTGGGGCCTCTTTGGAGGGTTTGAGGACCATTGTGCAACCTGAAGCGAGGGCGGGTGCGACTTTGCCGATTATTTGGTGAAGTGGAAAATTCCACGGCGTAATCATTGCTACGACTCCGATTGGCTCCTTGACAATCAACGAGTTGCGAACCTCCTCTTCCCACTCGAAGGATTCGAGCATTTTCGCGTACGAGCGCGAGACAACACGAGGCGTTCCGACCATCGCCATTCTGCTGTAATTGATCGGGGTGCCAACTTCTGCTGTGATTAGTTGGGCGATTTCTTCGCCGCGTTCCTTGAGCGCGGCTGAAATTGAATTCAAAATCTCGATTCTGTCTTCAATACTGCTCGCAGACCAAGCGGGGAAAGCCGCGCGCGCTGCTGCAACTGCGGATTCGATGTCTGCAGCGCTTCCAACCGGCACAGAACCGATGCACTGCTCGGTTGTCGGATTAACAACTTCAATCGTCCCTTCACCGCTTGCTGCGACCCACTTTCCATCGATGTAGATGCTCTCGCGCGCGTTCATGGATGGGGCAAAGCGAGGTGACTTATCAGATTCATGCAGTTCAAAAGTAGAGTCGCGACTGGGAGTTCATGAGTATGGAAGTCACACGTCGTGATGGAGGCGTTGCTGTGGTCACACTTTCCGAGGCTGCTGCTCGAAACGCCTTCTCACGCTCTTCTATACACGAGATTGCAGATGTGTTGGGTGGCTTGTTGGACGACCCGTCCTGCGATGGGATTGTGCTTACGGGCACGGGTCGATTCTTCTGTACCGGTGCTGATATCGGCGAGTTCGCCGACTCGATTGATGATGGTTCCATCGCTGATCTCGTCGGTGAATTAACCGGGGTTTTGCATCCACTTGAGTTGCGCCTTCGCCGCTCTCCGACCGTGTTTGTCGCTGCGATGAATGGCGCTGCCGCCGGTGGGGGCCTCGGCCTCGCCTTGTCTGCTGATTACCGAGTCTGCGTACCCGAAGCCCGTCTCGCCGCCGCCTTCTTCTCACTCGGCCTCTCTCCAGATGGCGGCTCGACCTGGATGCTACCACGTTTGGTTGGGAACCAACGAGCTCGCCGTTTCTTCTTCGATAACGAGATCTGGACAGGCGAGCAAGCTCTCGAATTTGGAGCAGTTGACGAGGTTGTTGAGGCTGCTGATTTACTTGGGCGAGCCATTGAGGTTGCAGCCAAGTGGGGCTCGTGGGCTGAAGCGAGCAGGCAGGGGACCAAGCAATTGCTTGATGCCTCAACTACGACCTTCATGGAGACCCAACTTGAGTTTGAGAAGGCCTTGATTACTGCTGCGAGCCTCAAACCGGATTTTGCTGAAGGAGTCTCGGCATTTCTCGAGAAGCGAGCGCCCTCTTTTGGGCGCTCGGAAGAAGAATAATCTCCACTTAGTGGTGAGATTGAACTCGCGGCCTCTTCGTTGCCATTAGCCTTCACGACGCAGCCGCAGGACACCAACGATGATGGCAAGAATGCAGGACAAGGCTGCGATATTTGCGAAAACCATTGCCACAGACTCGATGACTACCCCATAGAATAGCCACATCGTCAAAGAGGCTGAAACCAGAGTGAAAGTCGGCAAAGAAATGCCCTCGTGCTTGCCCTCAGACCAGACTTTGCGAATCTGTGGGAACCATGCGATCA
>CAXGBP010000201.1:0-2317 GCA_964007685.1 uncultured Candidatus Poseidoniales archaeon
ATCTGCTTGAAATGGGCTTGTCTGAGGCGGCCGAGGAAGTCACAGAAATCTGTGGAGAAGTCGACGCCGCAATCATCGATATGGCAGAGCCGTGGACAGTGGTTACAGAGATTGCTGCCACAGTCAAAACGGGCGGTCGCCTAGCCTGTTATTGCCCAACGACCGCGCAACTCGAAAAGTCGTGGGACGCGGTCGAAGAAGCAGGTCTCATCGTCGAGTTTGCTGGCGAAATGATCGAACGCCGCTGGTCGAAAGCCGCGAAGGGCGGCGTTCGCCCAGGCAACCAGCCGATGGGGCACACAGCATTCCTCCTAATCGCAGGAAAGATTGCTTCTCCTGAAGAAGAATGAGACCACTTGAAGACCCCGCGAGACAGCGGGCATGTGACCCCGTCAGAGAGTTTTGATCTGGCGACTTCCAGCCCCACCCGGACCAATCCATCCATCCGGTTTGTTCCCGAGAATATCCTCAAGAATCTCCATCTCCTCATCGGTCAGCTCCTTCGCTACATCGATGCAGGCCAGATTCTCGCGTAATTGATCTGCAGTCGTCGCTCCAACCAAAATTGTCGAGACATTCTGATTCTTCAAGCACCACGCTAGCGCCAACTGCGCAGGCGTGCAACCCTTCTTCTCGGCGAAAGCCATCAAGCCACGGACAATCTCGAATTCGCCCCGTTCTCGGCGCTCCTCGATATCCTCAAGCAGCCAATCATAACCATCCTGTGTCAGCCGCGAATCCTCTGGGATTCCATCCAGATATTTTCCTGTCAAGAAGCCAGAGCGAAGAGGACTCCAGATTGTCGTCCCGAGGGAATAAGGCGGCCGATAGAGGGGGAAATACTCCTCCTCGAAGCGCTGACGATGAAGCATATTGTATTGCGCCTGCTCGAACTGTGGTGGCTCGAGGCCTTCCATTCTCGCAATCCAGAAGGCCTCGGTAATCTGCTGAGCAGACCATTCACTTGTCCCCCAAGACGTGGCACTCCCGTTACGGATTAGGTCGGTCATTGCACGAACCACAGTAGCCGTTGGAGTCAGTGGGTCAGGGCGGTGAGCGAAGACCATGTCGACATAATCGAGTTGTAATCGCTGCAAGCACTTATCCATCCCTTCACGGCAATGCTTCACCGAAAGCCCAGACTCGTTAACACCCTGTCCACCCCAGTAGATTTTCGTAGTGATTACCAATTCTGAGCGGCGCCAGAGATCTGGATTTTCATGTTGCAATTGTTTGAGAGCGGCGCCGAAGATTCGTTCCGCCTCACCGTTGGGATTGCCGTATGCTTCGGCGTGATCGAAGCAGTTGACTCCAGCTTCGCGCGCGATGCTCATCAATTCCTTCGCGGTCTCGACTCCGGCGTCACCTGAGAGTCGCTCCTTGACGCCGTAAGTCGCCCAGAAACCATACGAAAGAACCGAAACCTGAATACCGGTATTTCCCATCATCCGGTAATACATGTACTCATGAGTCATGGCTTCGCCTAGCCGTTCGACTACTCAAGCATTGGCCCGACGTCAAGCCAGTCTTAGATTCGATTCATAAATCGAAGTCGGAACGCCGTGGTCATGAGGGACAGCGCCGACTGGCACCCCACCGCATTCCGCACGCACACAATCGGCCAGATTGTGAACGGCGGCGCCGATCTAATCGGCGCTGAAGTCTCCATTGCTGGTTACGCCGAAACAGTTCGCGGCCGTGGTGCAATCGCCTTCGTCATGCTACGTGACGGAACCGGCCACATCCAGGCATTCCTCAAGAAGGATAACATGGATGAGGATACATTCGCGGCAGTACAATCAGCCTCCCGCGAATCGACCATCCAAGTCACAGGAGCAGTAGCCCAGAAACGCCCACCAAAGACCAAGGAAGGCGAGCCAACTCCACCTCCAGAGTACGAAATTACGGTCTCCGAGGCAAATATCCTCTCAGCAGCAGCAACACCACTCCCTGTAGGAATCACCGACGATGTCAACGTAGGCCTCGACATCCGCCTAGACAATCGTCACCTCGACCTGCGCAGAGCCCATGTCAATGCGATGTTTCAACTCCGCAGCAAAGTGCTACAATACGGCCGCGACCACCTCATCGGTGAAGGATTCAGCGAAATGAACTCGCCAAAAATCATCGCCAGTGCGAGTGAGGGAGGAACCAATCTCTTCCCGATGATGTACTTCGACACACCCGCTTTCCTCAGCCAGTCGCCTCAGCTCTACAAGCAACTCGCAGTTCTAGGAGGTCTCGAGCGCGTCTTCGAAATTGGCCCCGCATTCCGCGCCGAGAAGCACGACACCTACCGTCACTTGAACGAATTCAT
>CAXGBP010000202.1:0-2308 GCA_964007685.1 uncultured Candidatus Poseidoniales archaeon
ATCTTCACTACTATGACTGCAAGCCTAGGTGGATTCTCTCTGCTGATCTCAGGATTCGCCAAGCGGCCACCAATCAGGCTTGAGAACCGTCGCCGATACCTCTTCCCATTCCCATTCCTCGGTTTGCTTCTGATTACTTGGTCGATGGTCGGAGAAGCTCCAGATTTCGTTGAGCAATTAGGATGGGTTTTGGCAATTCTTCCTGGCCCTCTCTACGTACACCTTTCCTACGCGCCTCGATGGAGGATGCTAGACAGAATAGACCGTGGGCTGGATCCCTTTGATGGAATGCGCCGGACTATTGATCCTGAGGTTCGCCAAGAGGTCGAGGCCCCAGGGGACGAAGACCTCGATGAAGTCGTGGCAGAGGCTTGAGACGGCTTCGTCGCTCAGATCAAGCCCAAGTCGGGGCCGACTTTCTCAAAAATCCGCAGGACCTCGTTGAGATCGTCGCGAGAGAGGCCTGCGGACATCTGTGTGCGGACGCGGGCCTTCTCGCGCGCGACCATTGGGAAAGTGATGGCTCCAGCCATTACGCCCTCATCAGAGAGGGCCTGAGAGAGAGCCTTGGCATTGGGAGACTCGCCGCACATCACTGGGATAATCGGAGTTTGAGAGAGACCGGTGTCGAAGCCGAGAGATTGCAATTCATCTCGAAAGTAATTCGTATTCTCCCACAAGCGAGCGTGATGCTCAGGCTCGCTCATCAGAACTTCCACAGCCGCCTTCTGCGCGGCTGCCACACCCGGTGGTTGGCTGCCGGAGAGCAGCCAAGAGCGAGAGTGATTGAGGGCGTGAGTGCGGACTTCCTCAGAGCCAGCGACGATTCCGCCCTGAACGCCGAGGGCTTTCGAGAAAGAACCAATCTCAAAGTCGACCTTGCCTTGGAGTTTGAAGTGGTCAACGATTCCCGCACCGCCATCTCCGAGGACTCCTTCGCCATGGCAATCATCGACATAGACCATCGCCCCGTATTCCTCAGCGAGGGCTGAAATCTCAGCTAGAGGGGCGATATCGCCATCCATCGAAAATACACCATCAGTGATGACCAATTTGCGGTCTGCCTCCGAGTGTTCCTTGAGGACCGCTTCCAGCGCGCCCATGTCATTGTGACCGTAGACGGCGCGCTGAGCCTTCGTCAAGCGGACCCCATCGATGATTGAGCCGTGATTCAACTCATCGCTGATGATTACGTCCTGCTTGCCTTGAACCAAGGTAGGAATAAGTCCGACATTGGCAGTATATCCTGCCGAGTAAATCAAAGAGGCCTCGACTCCTTTGAATTCGGCCACTTTCTGCTCGGCCTCAAGATGAATATCCATCGTTCCGGCGATGGCGCGGACGGAACCACTACCAGCGCCGTACTTCCGAGTTGCCTCGATCATCGCTTCGATGACTTTCGGGTGACTCGTCAGATTCAGGTAATTATTGGCTGAGAGCATTATCGTCGGACGGCCATCCATCGTACAGCGAGGAAGATTGGCCGTCTCGAGTGTAGGCGGATTCCACTCCAAACCTTGACTTCGTAGTGAGTCGTATCTCTCCTTCATCCAGGATGTGTCGCCGGTCACGCCCCTCACAGGTCGGCGACGTTGATGATTTCATCGGAGAGTGATATTTGCTTTAGCAATCCAATCAAATCGGCTCTTCGTAGCAGTCGACGACTCTTTCACCACCCCTCCTCCTCCCCTCCTACATGGCTGGTTCAACTCCGACCCTCACCCTGCTCGGCACTGGGCAGGATGGCGGCGTTCCTCAAGCCGGCTGCGCCTGTGCGAATTGCTCGGCCGCCTTTGCTGATGTGGGGCGCAGGCGATTGCCAGTGGCTGTGGGCGTGCGGGATGCTGCAGGTGGAATGCATTTGATTGAGGCCACCCGGGCTTTGCCCGACCAATTCCGACTATGGGCAGATTCACTCGGAATGGAGGCTCCGGCCCTGCCAGATAGTGTTCTGTTGACACATGCACATCTCGGTCATGTAGAGGGCTTGGGTCAATTTGGTCAAGAGGCAATGGGCTGTGTTGGGATGCCTCTCGTCGCGAGCGATTCGGTCTTCGAGGTGCTCGCGAACCGTGGTGCCTTGGAACCGTTTGAGCGAGGCGGCGACTCTAATTCATCAGGGTCGCCGAGCCTTGTTTGTCCCGGAGTGCGTTTCGAATTCATTCCAGTACCCCATCGAGACGATGCTTCGGACACACATGCGATTCTCGTTATCGGAGAGAAGGCGAAGGTGCTTTTCTTACCAGACCACGATGATTGGGATGAGACTCTTACGGCTGTCGGATACGGTTCACTGAGAGCTTGGTTC
>CAXGBP010000203.1:0-2300 GCA_964007685.1 uncultured Candidatus Poseidoniales archaeon
CTGGAGATTTGGTATGGAAGATTGGCCACGATGTGGGTCAAATCATTTGGCCAATCAGCTTCCAATGCATCGGTTTCAACGATGTTGAGGCGGCCATCAGCATCTCCGAATACACGTCCGAGGTGGGCGACGGCTTCCGAATCCACCTCGAGGGCCGTGACTTGAGCTCCCGTCTTGAGCAAATCAAGAGTCAAGGAACCGGGGCCGGGGCCTATTTCCAAAACATGGCAGCCCGGACCGATCGGTACCGTGGCCGAAGCAATTTGGACTGCCCTCGCGATGACTGCTTCGTCGAGCAAGAAATGTTGCCCGAGCGAGCGGTCGGGGCTAATTCGGTCTCGCAATAAATCGACGAGAAGCCTGACATCCAGGTCGTCCATACGCCCACCCCTGTCAGGCGCTGACCCTAACGAGTAAATCGAGAAGGCTGGGAACTTCAGCGGGTTCGGCGAGTTCCCCGACATAACGCTCGGCTAGTAAGCCAACAACTTCGACTCCGAGCTTCTCGCTGACCTCAGCGAGATCGACCCAGCCATTCTGGCCACGGATTTTCACCCATGATTGTGCGGTTGAACTTCCAACACCAGGTAGGAGTTGGAAGGCGTGGACCTTGAGGGAGATGTTGTTTGCACGATTAAAAAATCCAAGATGAGGGTCTGGATTGACCCGAATCGATTCTTGCATAGCATCCTCTAGAGTCGAGTTTGCTTCTCCCGAAAGGTCACGGAACCTAAGTTGAGAGAGAGGGCCAACATTACCAGATTCCATGTCGAGATAATCTCCAGCCTCGCAATTGAAATCCGAGTTGAGCCGAGCGCGTACGAGGTAAAGACTCGGTTCGGAAAGAGCATGAATCTCTCTGCCGATGGGGCGTCTATCGAGAACATCGAGGACTCGGGCATGAGTCTCTGACGCCAACGGACCATCCTCCGCATCCCCATTTTGTCCGTTCGGCTGCATCTTCTTCGCCCCTCGGAGGTCGGTATCCCTCATCAAGGGATTTATTGGACAAAGTTGTGCATAATCAATGATTCAAACACAATCGAAGGCATCACTATGAGCGTGAGTCGCGATTCAGAGTACGTGCTGACGAACCTTAGTGATGATATCTTCAATCTCATCAGTATCCATCGCGATTCTCTTGGAAGCAACGATGACACGGACGTCTTCGACCTTCATCGGCATGAGTTCCGCAATCTTTGCGCAAACCTCAGGGTGCTGGTTGAGCTTCTCGTTCTCAGCCAGCGAACTGAATAAACTTGCAAATGTTTCAGGGCTGGTCTTGATGCCGCCGCGGTTCTCGCTGGCTGCCCACTCAGCGTGGAAAAGAGCAACCTTCTGCTCGTAGGAAAGTTCGCCACGACGCTCGCGAGCATCCAATAGAAGGTCTCGAACGGTTGAGAAATCAACAAATTCTCTCTTACTCATCTGAATCACTCCATTGGGCGTAGATGCTCAGGGCGAGCAATCACGGTCTTTGCCATGTTCTTGTCGTGTAAAGCGACTATCCATGCGCGGCCTTGCTTGGCCTCGATGACGCCGGTGGCGCCTTGGAAGCGGCGGTGTGGCATTCCCTTCTGTTGGGAGCCATTGAGGACGACTGCGACGCTGTCGCCAATCTCGTATTGGTGCATGACGCGAGCGATGTTGATGCGGCCTCGCTGCTCCTTTGAGCGACGCAGGATACTACGTGTTCCTTGACGAGTTCCGTGACTTCGGCGCATGTGATTAACCCCTCGACATTATGTCGTGCGAGCGGGCCACCTGCCTCACATTCTTAAGGCCATCTGAGCCCTTTGGGCTTTCAATCGGCGTGGATATCTTCGACATCGAGCCAGATGACTTCGCAAGCCCGCTCTAGAACACTCGTCACGGAAGGCACAGTTCTCCCTTCATCGGAATGAACGAGTTCCTTCACGTAAGTTCCAGCTTCACAGCGAACCGAAAATTGGACTTCGTTTCCTTCAACGAGGATATTGTCGATTGAGACGACCTTGCGTTTGCGCTTCTTGTCGGCTCGGCGGTGAGAGACTCGCTTGGGAGTCTGTTGTTCGAGAGTGACTCCAGAAAGGCTGGAAATAGACTCGATTATGGCTGATTCTTCAGGAGGGTCCTCAATGCGGAAACGAATGCTGTAGGACTTCTCCGAACGCGTCTCCTTCACCCTACTGACTTCACTACGGTTCGACCATCGCATGTCGCTGATTTCGATCTTTTCGGCGGCGTTTGCGTTGACCGCCGCGACGATTTCGTCGAGATCGGTGCGGCGGGTGTGAGGACGCTTCAATTCGAGGACGAAA
>CAXGBP010000204.1:0-2297 GCA_964007685.1 uncultured Candidatus Poseidoniales archaeon
GAAGACGAGGTCTCGCGGACTGATTCACTGCTTCGATTACGCGCTTCTCTTGACGCGATGGCAGGCTCTCGAGTGACACTTCTAGGAGATGTTATGCTCGATCGCTACCATCACGGCTACGCAAATAACCTCAACTCCATCGCGCCGGTTCCTGTGCTCAAAATTTTCCAAACAGATGAGAGCCCGGGGGCTGCTGCCCACATCGCCCGCGGATTAAATTCGATTGGATTGGATGTCGGATTCCATACCTTCGTGGGCGATGATCGCGAAGGGGTTGCAATCGTCGAAATGTTGGCTGATGATGGGATTTCAACGGCTGGAATCGAGCGCGTGGCGGGACGGCACACGCTCGTCAAAATACGCTTCTTTGGCAGTCGGGAGAGCCTTTTGGACGAAAGTCAAATCCTATTGCAGGCAGATCGTGGACCGCTAGAAGTGATGGATGATTCGATATCGGCCAAATTGGCAGGTAATGCGATGGCTGGATTGGCTGATAGTTGTGCCCTAGTAATTTCAGATTATGACAAGGGTGCAGTCACGGTCGCAGGGGCTTCTTCACTAATTTCTGCTGCTACCGAACAAGGTATCCCTGTGATTGTCGATCCAAAATTGACTGGCTTGGAGCGCAGCAGAGGAGCCACAGTCGTTCTTGTCGAAATGCGAGGGATGGAATTGATGCGCCGCCGACTTGAAAGTGAGGATTCACAGAGCGCGGCGGACGAGTTGATCTCAACCTACGATTGGGATGCCTTGGTGGTTCTAGGAGGTGTTCATGGAGTCACCCTTTACCAATCCAAAGGTGATACTTTGCACTTCGATTGTGTAGCCTCAACGCCGAAACAACAGATTGGCCTGCACGACGCGGCTGCGACAGCCCTTGCAGTTGCTCTTGGCAATGGGCTGTCGATGGAGGATGCTGGATTATTGGCGGCGGCCGCTTGTGATTGCATTCTTACCGCCGAAGCGAGCCACGAATTTGTTGACCGTGAAACTCTTGGAACATGGCTGGATGAGTTATCATGGCAATTGCATATCTCTGAGAGATGATGCGAACAAATCGCCATGAGGTTCAAGACACGTAATCGAACCCAAGGGTTCGATGAGGCGTCTGAGTATACTCTCATTGCTGTGTTTCGCGGCATTGTTAGCGGCTTCGAGCAGCGCACAAGCAGACTCTGCAGATGATCCACCCCTCATTAGTATCGATGTGGAGAATGGTGCCAGCGCCATGGACACTATCACTTTCACAGGGGTGCTCGAAGATGAGGTTGAGCCTTCCGAGTTTTTTTGGCGAGTCGCTAAGAATGGATCAACATTCGACGGGGCGGATCTCAAACCCTCTCTCGAGAAAATTGATTCGACCAGCAGTCGGCCACAGTGGTCTTGGTCATTCGAACTCTCGTTCTCTGCTACTGGTGAATGCGCTTGTTACGTCAGTTTGCATTCGAAGGATGCCTCGGATGCCGAGAAGATAGAAACACGTGTCGTATTCATGGCTGACGAGAATACTGCGCACCTTCTCGGCTTCCTAATCGCAGAAGATCAAGCTGGGATGCTAATCGATGGCTCGCTAAGTATCAGCGGATGGATTGGAACTTACCTCGATGACGAGATGACACTTGGAATTCAGAGTTCTCTTGCCCAGGGTCTCATTACAGCATCTCATATCCCTGATGTCTTTGCTTGCTCCGGTTCATCGACGGCACAACAGGTAACGATACTCTCAGGTGGTAATTTCGAAATCGATTGGGATATCTCATCAAAACTTGATGGTTGGCTCGATGTGAAATTGATGGCTTGTTCTCTTGAGCAAGCTTTCTCAGATGGCGCTTTGATACATTACTCAATTCGTGTGAATAACGCACCTCCAATCATCAAATTAGACGGCATCGATTCTGTTGAAGAAACAAATGAGTGGCACACCTTTGATGCCTCGATGACTGAGGATCCTTATTGGGGACGAACAGACATGTACTATGTTTGGACGCTAAGACGCCCCTCACACACTGGGACGATACCCGTCGATGTCCAAATGGGCGATGATTTGACCTCCTACAGCGTATCTGCTACAAGTTGTGGTAATTTCACACTAAGTCTCACAGTTTACGATCAAGGAGGCCTTTCATCAACAAGCGTGGTTGAATTTGACATTCACAATCGTGTCCCTACCGCTTCTCTAGCTATTGATGGGATGGAGGTCGTCGATGGAGAAGAAGTCCGTCTTAAGACCCCTTCCAACACTCTAATCGATGCCACTTTAAGCACAGATACGGAGAATGATGCAGGCGCACTACGCT
>CAXGBP010000205.1:0-2273 GCA_964007685.1 uncultured Candidatus Poseidoniales archaeon
CGTTGCTGGGCTGCATTTAGGATGCCTGAGAAATTCAAATCCATGCCCTGAACACTGTATGGTAGTGGTATTTCGTCGACATCTGCATTGGGGTTGTTTGAGTGCCATTCGGAAGCGAGAATTTCGATTTTCGGGCCACCAGGGAATGGGATTCCTTGGTTTCGGGCGAATTTGTCTAGCATGTTACCGATTCCGATGTCAAGAGTTTCCCCTAGGACTTGATACCGCTCACCAGCTCTTGCTATGACCTGTGTATTACCTCCGCTGACGTAAAGGAGGACTGGATCGTCACATCCTGTTTGGTTCCGTCCTATTTCGATGTGGGCGACACAATGGTTCACTCCAATTAGAGGGGCATTCCATAATTCTGACAAGGCTCTTGCCACCGTTGCCCCTATTCTGAGGCAGGGACCTAATCCTGGGCCTTGGCTGAAGGCTATACCGTCGATGTCTGTCGGATTCAGGCCTTCTGCCTCCATTAGTTGTTCGACTAGTTTTGGTGCTGCCATTGAGTGGTGATCTGCAGCCTCTCGAGGATGGATGCCGCCTTCTTTTGGGCGGAAGAGTGCAGAATAGGAGACCCCTGGCTCTCCGGACTTACTGACAAGACCGAATGAGAGCGTGTGTGCCGTACTCTCTACGCCGATGATGACCCCAGTCATGGTTGAATGGACGGCAGACTACATATCAAGGGAACCGACGATGGTCAATCATGCGCCTATTGCTGTTGAATGCTGGCCCCATCGCTACGATGGCTGCTGGTGATCACACTAAACCTCTCGTCGGCGCTGATATGGGAGATCGTGAATCCTTAGTGAGCGAGGCTGGATTAGCCATTCTTACTGAGTCTGGGATTGTTACTAAAATTCTTGACTCGGAATCACTTGAGTCCGAATTCGGGTCTGTAGATATCGATGGTTCTCTCAGAGTAGTTGATTGCGCTTCGCGTGCATTAATTCCCGGATTTGTCGACTCCCACACTCACTTGCTATGGGATGGAGATCGGGCGAACGAGATGGCATTGCGGCAATCAGGGCTTTCCTACACTGATATTGCAAGCCGTGGAGGTGGCATTATGAAAACTGTTGATGCTACAAGAAATGCAGATCTCAACCGATTGATGGAACTTGGTCGTAAACGGATTGCAAGAGCTGCAGCTCTTGGAACCACTACTATGGAATGCAAAAGTGGCTACGGCCTCTCACTGGATTCCGAATTGAGGTTACTCAAGGCTATTGGGCGCCTTTCTACCGAGTCACTAGTCGACATTCACCCTACATGGTTAGGCGCTCACGATTTTCCAAAGGGCGTGGATACTGGTGATTATATCGAGGAATTGATCAATAAGCAATTACCAGAAGTTGTTGAGCAGGGCATAGCGCGTTGGGCAGATGTGTTTTGCGAACCAGGTTGGTACAATCTTGAACAAACCGAAGAAGTGGTTACTGCTGCTGCCAATGCTGGACTCCCATCGCGCTTGCATGTTGACGAGTTCGTTGATGGTGAGGGGTTGGCATTAGCTGCTGAATTGGGTGCAGTTAGTGGTGATCACGTTGGATATTCCTCTGACGATGCACGAGCTGCCGCGAACGAGGCTAGGACAATGCAGACATTTTTGCCTGGAACGCCATATGTCCTAGGAAAAAATCTGGATTTGCCAGTGCAGCAGTGTTTGAATAACGAATGGATCTTTTCTCTCGCCACTGATTTCAATCCGAATTGTCGAAGTCTCTCAATCCCATTCCTCGGTAGCCTAGCGACTCATAGACTCGGGTTATCTCCTATTGAGGCGCTCGCAGCCGTGACACGTAATCCAGCGACAACTCTTGCTCGTACCGAACAAGAAGAGACCTTCGGATCAATTCGCATCGGGGGGCGTGCAGATATTTTGATTCTCGATTCAGAATATGTCGATGGCTGGTGTCAGATGCCTGGAGACAATCCTGTTGCCAGCACCATAGCCAATGGTACAATTGTAAAATCATAAATGATAATTTAATGATGCTTTTCAATATGTTATGTTTTGAAATATTTACTAGGCGATTTCAAAAAAATATGTTTATTATTTTCTCCACCCCCCTGTCTAATGGCATTTCCTCCTCAAATACCGATTACTCTCTTGCCGATAACCACAGTTATCGGAAATCATTTCCTAGATGAATGGTAGTATAGGCTCGCAGTGTAGCGATTTACTCATTATTCAGTAAAATTACCCTTTACACCTATATTGAACGGATTGAAAGTCAGGGATGAGGTGTGGAGTGCATGGTGGA
>CAXGBP010000206.1:0-2268 GCA_964007685.1 uncultured Candidatus Poseidoniales archaeon
TTCAAGCCATTCCATCGACAGGGTTGTACTGTCGCCAATTGTTGACCTCGATGAATGGCTGATACAGAGGGGACTGGAATTCGTAGAAGCAAATCCAGTTCTCATCGAGGCGAGGATCTGGAGGGTCGATGGAACATTGGTCAGTCCTGATGGTGTGCTGGAGAATGGGTCTTGGCGCGTTCTTGAGGATCCTTGGGCCGGTCGTTTGGAATTACATGAAGCGGATGAAGTTCTGAGCAATGCGCCAAAACTCCGTCTTGTCGATGCAAATCCCGAACTTTGGTTTGGTGAAGATGATCTACGAGTGATGCTCGTCGGCATCCTTGAAACTCGCCGTCAGAAACAGGAGGAAGCCAAAGCTGGTAGCACTGTTCGAAGTACCATGCTGGAACGCTGGACCTTTGATTCATCTGAAGCCGAGTTGGAGATGGTTCCTACAGCAATTCCTGCCTGGATAATCGACCACGACGGTGGTCGAGAATTATTACATTCAAGAAATGGTCGAACCTACGAAATCAATTCCGCTGTAGAGCCATGATTTCATCGGTAGATAGAGTGTCGCCGGACATCAGACGTGTCATCAGGTCAGCGACCTCAACTTGCTCGTCCTCACCCGCAACTCCCTTCTCGCGAGCCTCGATTGCCTTCAGCAGGTCTTGCATTGAGTGTATGCATCGAAGAGAGACGATGTAGCGACTGTGAAGGGAATCTGCTTCCCTCTTGGCACGAGTGACTCCTGATTGGGCGGAATTGGCCTTTTCTCGTAGCCTATCGACCTCTTCTGAGAGTTCTGCCATGAGGTCGTGAGCCTCCTGAGCGTGAGATACAGCGCCCTTGACCTTCTTGTGAGCATCTTCTTGCGACTTCTCGGCATCTCGCAATTGGATCTTTAGATCGCGGATACCGCCGTCAGATTTGCTTTCCTTAGCCTCTCGAAATTCCTGAGCAAGGCGCTTCATCTTCATGTTGTATTCACGTTCCTTCTTTCCAAGAAAACGTCCCTGTTCGTAGAGGCGTTCTAGCCGTTCCATTTCTGTTCGAATTCGGCTAGGTGAGCGAGTTTTCTCGACACGATCTCTTTGCACCTTTTCCCCCTCCTGCTCTGCGAGCTTTTCGCGGAAATCTGTTCGAATGACTCGTAGTTCATCGGTGCGCTCGGATCGAATGTCCTTGAGATCGCGCACTTTCTGATTTTTTTCGTCCCGAAGCGCTTTTTGATTTTGGACTTCTGTGATGAGTTCCTTGACTTGGCGATTCAGTTCGTTTCTCTCATCGAGGAGAGTGCGAACTTTCGCATTCCACTGGTCTCGTTCCTCGCGATTGAAGGTAATTTGCTCCTGAACATCATCGCAGCGAGGTTGCAGGAATCCGCGGATTTCCTGACTATCCATCTGCATACAATCGTGCTCCTGTGGCTTTGCGTCCGACGTTTTCCATATAAGCGCATAGGAATTCTTCAATCGCCCCTAAAATCGTTCATTCTCTCTTACTTGCCGAGCTACCACGTCGTGGCCCACCTCGGGTCACACCGAGTCTTCGCTTCCCCTTCTTGCCGGAGCGACCACGCCTTTGCGTTTCATCTTGTGATTCTGTAGTCTTCGACTCACTGGCTATTCCCAACAGGCTACCTGAGTCGAGTAGGGCGGTTAGTTCGTTGGCGTTCAGCGAACCGCCCGTGCTGGCCCGCTCCTTGACGTCAGCGAGTCGAATTGGTCGGCCACGTCCACCAGTGATTTTGAGGTAGGAACGGAGGCGGCCGGCTTCCTTTCGCAGATCCTTTCGCTGCAATTTAATGGAGTCGAGGCGCTTGTCGATGCCACTGATCCGCCTGCTCATCTTACGGATTTCTCCTCGAGTCACTTTGTCAGATTCGATATCGGTGCCTTCAGTGGCGCCGTCTGCGGTGGCTTTTCGAGTCTTTTTTGTGGCGTCGAGTTTTGTGGTCACCTTTCGCAGATCTTCGATTTGAGAAACATATCGCGCGTGAGCCTCTTCGGCATCGCGCTTGCGAACGACTGCTGCTTGCAATTCGAAGAAGCGCCGGAATGAGTCGAGTTCACGGTTGAGTGTTGGGATAGAGGTTAGATCGTTATCGATTGTGGTGAGTTTGGTGTGAGTTTCACCCATCCACTCTTCGAGAACGGTTGCTGGAGGCGGAATGGAAATGTTGACCTTGTCGCGGAGATCTCTGTCCTTGTCCGCCTTTTTCTTGATCTCGTGGAAGCGGCGGAGGAGTCCACGACGCTCTGAATCGGCCTCTTCGATTCC
>CAXGBP010000207.1:0-2226 GCA_964007685.1 uncultured Candidatus Poseidoniales archaeon
CTGCTGACGATTACCACGCGAGGGCCCCTTTGCCGTGGCTTGAGCCTCGGCCTCCTTTGCCTCCTTCATCTGACTTCGAAGGCGAAGCCCAATCGACTGAAGCACACCCTCCTTCGACTCGGCCTTGGTCGAGCCAAGAGCGTCTTTGGCAGAAATCTCCAGCCGCCCCTCTTGGGAATAGGGTCGTGAGGGGTGGCTCGTCTCGGGCTTGCGGCGCAACCGTGTAATTCCAGCCGCGCGTGCAGCCCATGCAACAGCTTCCAGAGTCGGATTCGGAATCGAAGCCTCCTTCGGCACACGACGCCCCTCAGATCGGCTCAACCGGGCGTCGAAATACCCAGTCCAAACCCACATCTCATCTGTGCGCGAAGCCATTGCTGTCACCCCTGCGGTAATTCGGACTCACTTGAGACGTTCGGCAATACGAAGTCGCAGAAAGTCGCAGAAGCGAATCTCGCCGAATCGGCTTGATTCCGATTTCACTCTTCGATGAGAATGCCGGAGACGACGCCATCCATGCCTGGGCGCGAGGTAATTCTTACCTTGCCAGCCTCGGTATCTGTGATCGCGCCCTTGGTGATGATGTTGCGTCGAACGTAGTTAGGATCAGCATCATTCTGAATGACGCTTTTTATCGTGGAGCGGATGGTCTTGCCAGTCTTTGGGTCACTGACATTGACTGTGTTTGCTTGCATGACTCGAATGGTGGTTGAACCCGCGTGCTTTCGGTAGCCCTTGCGAAGGTCCTTCTCGCCGACAAAGGCGAACTGCTTCTCGCTGGAAATCTCCTTTCGGCGCTTGCCTCGGTAGCGGTTTGGTCGCTTCAAGCGTCCGCCGGTCGGCTTGCGTCGTGAGATGCCATGCCACTGTGCCATGCGCCTCGCCGACCAACCTCCCTTATTTCAATCGATTGGCAAGAGAGTAATTTCTCTGTCTCCCGACCCTACGGGTCGATGAAGCCCGATTACTCGCCCATGGCGCTGGTAGCGGCTTCGATCCGCGCCATCAGTTCGGCGTAATCTGTTACGACTGGGAACTGCGGGAATTCGTCGATTACATTCTGCGGTGGACGGAACAAAATACCAGCATGAGCTTCTGCTAACATGTTGGTATCGTTGTATGAATCGCCGATTGCAATCGTCTTGAAATTCATCGCGCGAAGACCCTCGACAGTCGCTCGCTTCTGGTCTTCGAGGCGGATGCTCCAACCACTTATCATCCGCGTTTCATCGTTGATTTGCAGGTCGTGGCAGTAGAGCGTCGGGCGGTCGAGTGTGACCATCATCGGTTCGCCAAATTGGTAGAAGGTGTCGGATAGAATCAGCACTTGCCAACGCGCGCGCACGGCATCGAGAAAGGCCTTGGCCCCTGGCAATGGTTCCATAGTGGCGATAACTTGCTGGATATCGTCGATGGTGATTCCATTCTCGTTGAGAATGTCGAGCCGGTATCGCATGAGTTTGTCATAATCCGGCTCGTCCCTTGTTGTTCGTCGCAGTGCCTCGATTCCGGTCTTTTCAGCGACGTTGTGCCAGACCTCGGGCATGAGGACTCCTTCCAAGTCGAAGCAGACCACGTGCATGACTGTGGCTTCGAGTGGTTGGCTTCAACATATTCGCACATGAAACCTGCGCGAGGTTCATTGAATGCGGGCCTCGCGTTCTAATTGTGACAGAAAAGAGGTTGAGGCGTAGAACGCCGGTTCGGTTCAAGCAGGTGAAGAATGTCATCGCAGAATTATCCGAGCGAATTGGTGTTGACATCGATGGTCGAACCGTCTTCCTAGAGAAAGCCAATTTCGACAATCGCGACATGCTTCTGTTCGACAAAACGCCTCTGGCTATGCAAGTCGAAACCGAGGATGGCCGCAAGTGGTTCCCGACCCTACGCGGCATCCTCGCTTGGAAACCCGGCGGAAAATGGGCCGCCGTCGATCACGGCGCCATTCCCTTCCTGATGAACGGCGCCGACTGCATGGGAGCTGGAGTGCAGATGGCAGATCCAAATGTCGAGGCTGGAGAATTGGTTTGGGTTCGTGACGAGACTCATGGCAAACCTCTGGCCCTTGGAATAGCCATGGTCAATGGAGAAGAAATGGTCGCGATGGAAAAAGGAAAAGCCATCACTACTCTCCATTGGGTTGGCGACGAATTATGGCAACTTGAAACCTGATTAACTACGCGAGGTTGAAAGAGGACCGGCGGCACCTCGCATCATGAGAATCGG